>DAIQPR010000215.1:0-2992 GCA_036787315.1 Polynucleobacter sp.
ACTCTCTCGCACACTCGCAACATTCCTCTTTGGAAATGAAGATGCCTTGATTCATATTAAGGCTGAATATTGGTGATGGGTGATGGCACATCACCAAATCCTTAAGATAGAAAAGAAGTTACTTAATATCTTTCGCTTTTAAATAGGGTCCATCTGGTAATTGATTTGGCCCCATCAGAAATACTTGTCTATTGGCAGACTGAGCTAAGGGCATGTAATTGGGAGCGGCCCTAGCAATCGCAGCAGATACAATTGCACCAAGAATTCCTCCACCTGAATTTTGCGGTTGATACACCATTTTTTTGTTTTCATGCCAAATTTCAACTCCAGCAGCATTTACGATTCGGTAATCAAAATCAACCGTGATGGTAGTTGAAATAACGATATATTGCGCGTCCCAGCGATTAATAGTTACATAAAGAACAGCATCAGCGCCAAACAACTTCGCTAATTCAGGCGTTGGCATCTGCTGTATTCTTTCGGCTTCATAGAGTCCCTCTTGCTCTAAGATAAATTTGGTTGTATTGACTGGAAAAACGTAATACCCCTTATTCGTGATAGGGATCGGAAGGGAACTTAGCACATAGAGAGGCGCATCAAGGTCGAGAGATTTATTAACAATCGGCACAACTAGGATCGATTTGGGAGCGGAATTTGCAAATGCAGATAAATCTTTTTTTTGCACAGATGCACAGCCAAATAGTCCTAGGGAAATAATGCATAGTAATAGATATCTCATGACTTACCCTTTTCTTGAACTTTAGGGTTGTTATTAAGATTTTTGATTAATGTATCCATGAGGGTTCTACTCTCTGGCCAGATTTCGCGTTCTTTCAAGTAGTAAGTTTTTGCTTTATCTGCAAGACCTTCTTGTAAATATAAGGTGCCTAATTCTGCATACATTCCTGGAGCGACCATTTGTTTTTGAAGCTCAAGTAAATCGACAGTAGCTTGTAGTTTTTGTTGTAATGCCTTAATTTGACTTGGATCTTTATAAGCATCATAAAGTCCCTTGTCATAATCATTCCAATTATATTTATTAGGAACTGCACAAGCACTTAGTAAAGCAAGTAGTGCCAACAAGGATATTGTATGTAAGCGCATGTTAGATGAACCTAATGGATTAAGAATGTTTGATGAACGCCCTCACTAGCGTATATTTTTTCTTCAAAGACTTTTTGACCATTCACGGAAATGATTAAAATATGTGGTCCTGGAAGAATACGTAAGATTGCAGTTCCTTCTTGGTAGTCGCGCGCAATTCCCATATCGAGGTTATCTAATAAAACACGTCCATTCAGCAAGTCATCATTTTGAGCCTTAAAAGAAACGCTTGGTCTGATATCTACGATGCTTTGTTTTTCTGTGGGCCATTGGGTGCATCCAGAAAGAAAGGCAATTAGAGCGCAGACTAGAACGAAGAGCTTTAAGATATTTTTCATTGGGCAACTCCGGCATAACGAATAATTAAATCACTAATTTTTTTATTTCCAATTGAGCCATTAAAAATGATTCCAATGGAGCCCTCATTGAGCTCACTCTCGCCAAAGAGAGCGTTGATTCGCAAGGAAGCAATGGTTTGTCCAGGTAAGGTAATCTCAGCTCCAGTTTGTGGAGACTTTACTTTCTCACCTAAAGTTTCAATACGAAAAACCATGCCTTCTTTAATTCCTTGGCTTTTCCCACCAGCTATATAAACTTTGTCACCATCCAATTTCAAAATAGCAGTCGACCATGTTTGTTGATTCACAACCGCGTTAATTTTGGCGATTGCGTCGGAGACAGCTTGGCGAATCGCTGTATCTCCTAAAGTACCGTCATAACCGGCTTGCGAACCAAAACCAAAAGTTGATGCAGTTTCAGTAGAGGCCTCGCCAGCGCCTGATGAGGCAAAGTAGACTTGACCAGTTTTGGTATCTACTAAGCGAAAATCAACCTTCGCAAAGGCCACTTGACGTTTGCTTTGCGAGGCAAAGCCAGATTCACCACTGATCTTGCGACCATACTCTGTTAAAGATCCTATCAGTAAGGTATCTACACCTATGAGGTTTAATTTGTTACCAGTCATCGACGCTTCGTTATACACTCTGCCAATATCAGGTCGTTCAAATACGAGGTATGCACCAGACTCGGTTAATACCTTGCTCGTCATATCGGTGACTTGTTTTCCTAAAGGATCGTTAAACTGATCTCTTAAGAAAGAACGTCCATACACTGTTTCGTTCGTAATTCTGCCTAAGGCAATTTTACGTTTAAGTGTGGGTACAGCGGGTGCTTGTTCTTTTATCTGTTGCTGCGCTTCTTTTTGAGAACGCACCGATTGAGGACCTTCTTTTTGATCAAGGTGGGGGGCTTGTATTGCACAACCTGATAAAAGAACCAGAAGAAGTGAAAAATATTTATGCATTACAAAATTCCATTGATCGTTATCATTCAGCTCAGTTGTTTTAAAAAATCTTCAAAGATTAATTTTCAATAGCTAAGCTTTATTGAATTTCAATAGGGCTTAGCTTCGCCATCCTTAGAACTTGTAACCAAAATTAAGACTTGGTCCTGTAATCGATACACCATTCCGGTTGTAATAAGACATGTAGTCTAAAGACACATACATTTCTGGATTAATCTTGGCTTGTATCCCAGCACCGTAGGATGGACTTGTGCCACTTTGATAAGCACTGCCGTAGGCACTAGAAGCACTTACTGTACCGTTCGTTGCGCCAAGCTTGGCGTACAAAGAAATCGCATCAGAAATATCTACAGTGCCTTTGCCATAAACACCATAAGCATTTTGCACATAAGCTGTAATGTTGGTCGAGCCATAATAAAAGCTTGCATTATTAATGTTGCCGGCAATCATACCCTCTAGTGCAAAGTTTTTATTAAAGTTGTAACCAGCTTTCAGTGATGCCATGCCGTTATTAAAATTTGCAGCTGGTTCATTGTATGTGACTTGAATAAGACCTAGTTCAGCGTAAACGCCTGTATCTTTATT
>DAIQPR010000051.1:0-13477 GCA_036787315.1 Polynucleobacter sp.
CAGATTTGGCTTTTGCTGCCATTACCAAAGGATTTGGTACTGCAGCACATCGCCTACATGGCAATGTGCGCTGGGATATCGTTGGACTTCTGTGTCTAGGAAGTATTTCAACTGCAATGCTTACCATACTCATTCTGAGCCAGCAAGATCTGACATCTCAAGCTTTGAATAGTTACTTTCGGATACTGATCGGATTATCAGTAATCTTAACTGCAACCTTGGTCATCTTTAAAACAAAAATTTCTCAATGGGCTGAAGTAAGACTAGCGCTAGAACCAAATGACCGATTTCTCAAAAGAAGGACCGTTACCGCTGGAGCATTCATTGGTGTATTAGTGTGTATTACCTCAATTGGAGCCGGGGTTATAGGAGCCGCAGTGATTACGATTTTGTATCCCCAACTCAAAAAAGAAGAGGCTTCTGCAACTGATATTGCATTTGCGGTGCCGCTAACAGCGCTTTGTAGTATTGGCTACTGGTGGCTAGGCAATATTAATTTTGAGCTTTTAATAGGGCTTTTAATCGGCTCAATTCCCGGGATAAGGGTTGGAAATCTAATAACGAAAGAATTTACAAAAAGTAAGATCACATTCTTAACTATAGCTACACTTTTATTGCTTGGATTTATGTTGCTAGCAAAAAATTAATAGAGTAATTAATAAAACCACCGCCAATCATTAACCAAACAAACAGTACAAATGCGAGCTTAAGTGGCTTAGTACCCGCAGATGCTAGGGCAGAAAAATGGGTTGTTAAGCCCAAAGCACCCATCGCTAGAGCAAGTAAAAAGTTATCAATTGAAATTAGATTCTCACGAAATTCTTTCGGAACGTAGCCAGTTGAATTTAGCCCAATTACAACTATGAATAACACCGCAAAAACCGGAATATGTTTACCGAAGGAATGAAGAGAGCTATTTTTCTTTTCAAGATCATGGGGTACTTTTGTTTTAGATAAAACCCAAATCGATAATAGAACCAAAAATGGGGCAAGCATAATTACACGAACCATCTTAGTAATTACGGCCGTACTAGTGACATCGTCACCAATAGAATTTGCAGTAGCAACTACTTGAGCAACCTCATGTACCGTCGATCCAATATAAACACCGTATTGCTCAGGAGACAGAAAACCAGGGTATTGAAGAGCTAAAAAAGAATATAAAACTGGATAAAGAAAAATAGCAAGAGTACCAAAAATAACAATTGTAGAAATTGCCACGGTAACTCGTTCATTTGATGCTTTCAAGACAGGCTCGGTTGCTAAGATTGCTGCGGCTCCACAAATAGAGCTGCCAGAACCGATTAATATGGCAGTATCTTTATCAAGCTTAAAAAACCGAACGCCTAAGTAAACAGCTAATAAAAAAGTTGAGGTTAGGGTGAGCACATCAATCATGACGCCATTTAAACCAACTTTTTCAATATCCTGAAAAGTCAATCTAAATCCATAAAGAATTATTCCCAATCGCAATACTTTTTGCTTGGAAAAATTTATCCCAGAACCGCAATAGGAAATTAGAAATTTATATATTGGGAGATTGCCAATAAAAATTCCGACAATGATTGATAACGTCAAAATACTCAAACCACCTCTAGCTAAAGATGGATATCTTATTGACATTTCAATTGCTATCAAAGCAATGATAGATGCAAAAAAAATACCGGGTAAATATTTAAATAATTTCATCAAATAGAGAAAGTGGCTAGGACACTATTTCACTAAAGTACTCATGATGATGAGTATTGAGACTGGATATTCTCCATTCTATAGGCTCATCTTGTATATCTAACGCAACGCGTCTTATCTGTAAGATTGCAGAATCTGAACTAATACCCAACCATTCTCCGAATTGCTTTCCTGCAAGTGATGCTCGCACACGCTCGCTACTTCGAATAACTGTTTGCCCAAATTTTTCTTGATAAAATTGATAAATACTGCCTTTACGATTTACAAACTCCGATCTAGTTAAGTTTTTAAATCGTCTTTTATCAAGAGTAATTTGATCCACCATGACACAGTGCTCTTTTAGATAAAGCCTATTAACCAAACGCCAAACCGAGGTACCTTCTTTCAAGTTCAGCTTAGAGGCTTCTTCTTTATTTGCAACTGATGAATTTATGGAGACGAGATCAACCCGAGGATTCATCTTCATATCTGAATCATGTTCAACGACATGAAAAAAATAATAGAGTAATCGCTTTAAATCATGCTCTGCAACATATGTACCTTTGCCTTGTCGGCGAATTAGAATGCCATCGGCAACCAGATCATCAACAGCTTTACGAAGGGTTCCGATCGAGACATCGAGCTCTTTTGACAAGTCCTTTTCAGCAGGTAAAGATTGCCCACTTAGGAAACGACCCCTGACCAGATCCTCTGTGATCTTTTGCTTTACTTCTTGATAAGCGGTCAGGGTTCTCATATGAACGGTCTTAAGCCGATTCGTAGAGACGCGTCAATACAAACTCGCGATGGCCAAGAATTTCTGAAGCGGTAAGTTCACCATTTGCAGTATGCAATAGGCAATCTAAAAGCTTATTTCCAGCTTGATCCATATTTTCTTCTCGACGTAACAATCCAGAAACATCAACATCAATATGCTCACCCATCGTACGGACTGTTTTAGGGTTTGCGCAGATTTTGATAACTGGCAGAATTGCATTGCCGATCACGTTGCCTTGGCCAGTTGGGAAGAAATGAGCTGCAAAACCAGCTGCTGCACACAATGTAACCATCTCCGCAGCTGCAGAGGATGAATCCATGAAATGGAGACCGCTTGTAGTAGGTGTCTCAGCCTTATCTAGAACGCTGTCAATAATACATTTCTTGCCAATTTTTTGAATATTACCAAGTGCTTTTTCCTCAATCGTCGTTAAACCACCTGCAATATTGCCTTTGGTTGGCTGAGAATCAGATAAATCACTGGTCTTATGACGTTCGATGACGTCCTGATATCGATCAAACATTTCACGAAACTTCTTTTTTACCTCTGGAGTGCGGCAACGTGCTTCAACTAAATGTTCACCACCCGTTAACTCAGTTGTTTCTCCGAAAACTAAGGTTGAACCAATTTCGTACAGCTTATCAAAGGCATCACCTACGGTTGGGTTAGCACCACAACCGGAGGTGGTGTCAGATTCACCACATTTAGTAGATACCCAAAGTTCAGATAGTGGAGCTAATACACGTTGCTGTTTTGATGCATGCTTCATCATAGCGTAAGCTGATTTACTAGCAGCAGCAATAGTCGCAGTGTCGCCATTACCTTCAATCCAGAATCCCTCAACTGGTTTTCCAGAAGCTTTAATTCCATCTACAACAATTTTGGTCCATTGCGGCTCAATACCAATTACAACTACTGCTGCAACGTTTGGATTCGAACCTGTACCAATCAGGGTGCGGAAATGCAAATCTAGATCGGCACCAAACTGAAGGCGGCCATAAGAGTGAGGAATAGCCATAGTACCTTTAATATTATTAGCCACTGCTTCACACGCTGCATTAGATAAGTCATCTAAAGGGAGAATTAAAACGTGGTTGCGAATACCCATACGGCCATTCTCGCGGCGATAACCCATAAATTTTGCTTCTTTTAAATTAGTCATTTTTTTCTCTTAAAAAATTAGTTAAGGGCCTGATTACCAGCGCTTTGTTTTGACATTTTGGACATGAAGGTGCTCCCCTTTTTTAATTGGGGCAACGACCTTGCCGATATCAATGCCATATTTCATAACAGTATCTCCAGGATTAAAGTCCTTTAGGGAGATCTTATGGCCGATCGGAATATCGCTTTCAGACTTCATATTCAAAGTCAAATCACCATCCATCACCCAGCCAATCAATTCTGAGCCTGCCTTAACCCCCTCAACCACAACTACACCAACGCCATCTCCTGGCTCATGCACGACAAAATGAATCATCACTCTCTCCTTTTAAATATCATCTAAAAATTATTTTTCCAAGAATTTTTAATACCCTCCTGAATTTCACTAAAAACAGAATCTGAGATCTTGATACCCTCTCTCATACTAATTTTCCGCTGTTTAAAACGTCGCTCCCCTGGAAACCGCGTCCCTTCACTCTGAGAAATTTTTTTGCAAAAACGATTCATCTGATCAGAAAAAATATTTTTTCCACCAACGCCGGGGTCAATTGAAATGATCACTTGACCGATTCTTGGCTTATTACCCTTCGCATCAAAAAATGAATCTGCTTCAAATGAGAATCTGCTACCCGATAATCCAACAACCATCAACTCAATCATCAGCGCCAATAAGGCGCCTTTATCGCCACCGAGCGGAACCATTAATCCCTTGAGGCCCTCATGTGGATTAGTAGTTGGTTGACCATCAGCAGTAAGTGCCCAGCCCTCAGGAATTTTCTCCCCTTTTTTGGCAGCTATTAGTAGCTTGCCTCTTGCCACAGCTGATAATGACATATCTATCACGAGCGGATCACCTTTAGGCATTGGAAAAGAAACTGCTATGGGGTTGGTTCCGAAAATCGCCTCTTTACCCCCTAGCATAGGCATAGCTGCAGGCGTATTACCAAACATTAAGGAAATGAAACCAGCCCTAGCGGCTGCCTCTACATAATGGCCAGCCACTCCAAAATGATGACTATTATTAACAGCAACCAAGCCTATCCCTGCATCTGAGGCTAAATTCACCGAAAGATCTGTAGCGAGACGAAGGGCTGGAAAAGCCAAACCATCGTCCGCATTTACTAATGCACAGGCTTTTTTGAATCGCTCAGTTTTAATTTTTGGATTTAACTTTATGCGCTGATTTAAAGCGTGCCCAGCATATTGCGATACCCTTGCTAAACCGTGGGATCCTAAGCCATCAAATTCGGCAAGCGCAAGAAACTGTGCAGTTTCTTTTGCCTGTGCCTGATGGATGCCGGCGGCTAATAGACCACGATAAGCAAGCTCAAAAATCTCTGGGTACAAAAGGCTCATGTTTATGCCTCCAAAAACTCTAATATTTCATCTGCAATCATTTGACTCACTCTTTCATTACTTTCACGAGTTACACCTGCGATATGTGGGGTAAGAATAAGGTTTTGAATGCCCCAAAAATGACTAAGATCCCGCGCAGGCTCAGAGGAAAATACATCGATAGCAGCCCCTAATAGATGTCCTGATTTCAGCCGATCGGCTAGGGCATACTCATCAAGAATACCGCCCCGAGCAGTATTAATTAAACAGGCGCCTCTTTTAATCTGATCCAGTAATACCCCGTTGAATAAATCTTTTGTCTGCGGAATTAATGGCAAATGAAGACTGATCACATCAGACTGGCTCAATAATTGATTTAAAGGCAAGATCGGCACCGAGCCATTCACCAAGGATACGACCGGGGTTGCAATTAAAGGATCATGAGCAATACATTGGAAACCAAAGGCGTGGGCTTTTTCAGCCAGAATCTTTCCAATACTGCCAAAGCCCACAATTCCTAGAATTTTTTTACTTGCTTCCCTGTATTCAACAAAACTCTGACGTGGCCACTCCCCTTTGTAGCATGCATAAGTGGCAGGAATCAAACCTCTGATTAGAGTTATTGCCGATCCGATCACGTACTCGGCTACAGAATCAGCATTAGCTCCAGTTGCAGGTATAACTTTGATATTACGGGCAGCGCAAACCCCTAGGTCAATATTTTCCAAGCCAACCCCAAGACGCCCAACTACCTTTAAATGGGGTGCATTGAGTAAAAGCTCTGAATCAACCTTGGTTTGATTGCGAACAATTAAAGCATCAGTATTTTGCACTGCAGCAATTAATTTCTCAGGGTTTTTATGCAGCTCAGGCTCAAACACAACCTTATGCTTAGCACTCAGGCTTTCTAGGGCTTGACTTGTAATGAACTCAGAGATCAAAATAGTAGACATATACATATCATATAGATGATTCATATTTTTGGCAAGACAACATTACCTAAAACTGTAATAAGCTTATAGCTACTTTGTAGTAAGTAATCGTTTTTTAGAGTGGGATAAAAGGTAGTATCAACAAATATAATTTCGGAGAACGCTTTCATGCTGAAGCAAAAAAAACGAGCTTTCAAACTCATTGGTGTTGCACTTTCTTGCGTCATGATGATGTTGCCTTTATCTAGTGCTTTTGCAGATACTTGGCCTTCCAAACCAATTAAGATGGTGATCCCCTTTGCCCCAGGCGGCACTACAGATATTCTTGGTCGAATCTTGGCACAGCAGCTCGCACAAGAACTTGGTCAAAACGTCATTGTTGAAAATAAAGTTGGTGCTGGTGGAAATATTGGGGCTGAATATGTCGCCCAATCTGCACCTGATGGCTATACCATTATGCTGGCATCGGGCAGCATGCTCACAGTCAATCCAAGTCTTTATAAGAAATTACCTGTAAATTATGCAAAAGACTTCATCTACATTACTAATGTAGCAAGCGGGCCAATGCTCTTATCTGTGAATACCAAGCTTCCTATTAAAAACTTTGCCGAATTTATTGCCTACGCAAAAAAGAAAGATCTCAATTTTGGGTCTGCAGGTATCGGTAGCCAAGTTCATATGGCAGAGGAAAATTTTATCTATACAGCAAATATTCCTGCGACTCATGTGCCCTATAAAGGAGAATCTGCGGCTTTAAATGATCTTGTTGCAGGTCAAATTGACTTCATGGTGGGCAATATGACTGCAGCCTCAGGTTTTGCGAAAACAGGGCAAATTAGGCCTTTAGCTGTGACAAGTTTGAAGCGCTCTAAACAACTACCTGATGTCCCAACTATCGCTGAGTCTGGCATACCAGGATACGAGTCAACCGGTTGGTTTGGATTAGTGGCTCCTGCGAAGACGCCGAAAGAAATCACGGATAGGATCTATCAGGCCACAGTGAAAGCTGTCAATTCTGAAGCAATGAAAACCAGCCTTGATCTCAATGGTTTAACTGCAGTAGTAAATAATCAAAAAGATTTTGAAAATCAAGTGAAAATTGAATCAATGAACTGGGAAAAAATCATTAAAGCTAGAAATCTGAGTGCTCAATAAAACTGCCGAATAAGCAGCATGGCTCCAGAAAACAAGAGAATTACTCCGAAGGTTATCCTCAACGATGAGTTGCTCATTTTTCCATGAGCATGGGTTCCTAGCCACAAACCAAGTAAGGTAACAGGTATCAGACAGATTGCCAGGCCAATCACTGACCAATTCAGAATTAATCCAGTAACCAACATAAAAACTAGGCGCAACAAAGCTAGCATGAGAATAGCAAATGCCATGGTTGCTCGAAGGGCCCTGAGATCACCTATTCTTAACCCGAGATAAGTTGCATAAATTGGGCCGCCAGTAGCAAAAAGTGCTGTGAACATACCGCCAATAAATCCAAATGGGAACGCCCAATATTTATTTATTGGCTTAATAAGCTCATGATGTCTGCGCCATAAAACCCTACAGCCATTCATAAAGGCAAACAGGCCTAAGGTAATCAGCAATAGCTTACTGGGCAACTTGATCAGCATAATTGCACCTAAAACCATCCCCATTAACGAAAAGGGTAATGCCCATTTGAGCTCATCTAGGCAAGCCTCTTTTGAGGACTGTCGGCCCACATAAGATGAAGCGCAAATATCAATGATCACCATAACTGGAATGACAGTTTTAAGAGGATATAACTGAACCAGCATTGGCACAGCAGTGATTGAAGATCCGAATCCTGAAATTCCGAATATAAAGTAAGCGCCCAGAACAATCAGGAGTGCTATAGGAAAATGGACAGGATCAATGAATTCAAAAATAATCAAGACTCAACTAAGATAGATTCGCCAGGCTGAACGATAGTGAACTTAACAGGTCTATTTTCTATCTGGAGATTGCCGTTACTTAAGCTGACAGCAGTGAAATACGATTCTTCAAGCGAACCAGGATGAGGATAATCCTCTCGATAATGCGCACCTCTTGAGTTTTTACGAGAAAGGGCTGCCTCAATTATGGCTCGGCTTGATAAGATCAAGTTTTGTAGATTTATCCAATCCTGCCAAGTGACGCTGTATTGACGCTGAATATTTCCAACGCCTATCTGATTCAGTGAATGCTCCAACTCGAGCAATCTTGCTTTAGCTCTCGATAAACTTTCATGATTTCTGGAGATCCCGACATCATTCCACATACATTCAGCTAAAGCATCTCGAATAGCTTCAAGGTCTCCAGCAGGCTGCTCGAGGGGCGCTTCATGCATTTCAACGCTTGCTCGTACCAAATTCATATTACATGGTTCAAGTTTACGATTTCTGATCCAACGGGCCATTTCCTCGCCAGCAATACCACCAAAAACAGTTGAGTTAGCAACTCCATTACCACCCAATCGATTTGCCCCATGAACACCGCCTGTATCCTCACCAGCTGCAAATAGACCGGGTAGTTCTGTACTGCAATCATTTTTAAAAATTAAGCCGCCCATCATATAGTGAGCAGTTGGAACTACTTCAACCAAGCTTCCAGCTAAGTCAAATCCGCTATCTTCACAACGCTCAACCATACCCTTAAATAATTTACGAACATTATCGGGTCCTAGGTGGCTCATCTGAATATACACGCCACCATTGGGCGTAGATCGTCCAGCCTTGATCTCAGCATTAATGGACCTAGAGACAATGTCACGAGTTGCACGCTCATTTCGAGAATCATAATGACCCATGAAACGTTCATGATTTCCATTTAGGAGATATCCGCCTGCACCACGTAATCCTTCTTCCAGAACGGTTCCTGTCATACGCGTATCTGGACCAGCAAGTAGTCCCGTTGGATGAAATTGCACCATTTCCATATCGCGTAAAGTTAAACCGGCTCGTAAGGCCATTGCCAAACCATCGCAACTTTTATCACCCGATGGAGTATGGTATTTATACATAGTTGGTCCACCGCCGGTCGCCAATAAAACCGCTTTTGCTCGAACTAAAACGAATTCTCCAGTTTGCATATCTAACATCAGAACGCCTGCAAGTGAAGAGCCATCCTCACTATGAATCAATTCAATCGCGCGATACTCCTCAAGACGATGAATACCTCTTGCCCAAACCTGTTCAGATAGACGGTTAATGATTTCAATACCCGTAAGGTCACCCTTATGAACGGTTCTATCAAATGTTTGACCCGCAAAAGCTTTTTGGTGAATAGTTCCATCAGGATTACGATCAAAGAAGCAGCCTAGTTCATTCTCTAATTCATGAATGCGTTCCACCGCTTTACTCACCAACGTCCAAGCAAGATCTTGATCTGATAACCACTTTCCACCCTCAATGGTATCCATGAAATGTCGCTCAACTGAATCGCCCTGAGCTAAGGCAACGTTATATCCACCTTGCACCATTCTGGTACAGCCACATTTTCCAAGTAGACCCTTCACAGCGATTGTTATATGTAGGGTGGGATCTGTTTGATGGGCATGCAAGGCTGCGAAAAGGCCAGCGCCTCCAGAGCCTAATATTAAAATATCAGTTTCAAGAGTTTTAAAATCTTTCATGAGGTGATTCCTAAATTCTTCAAAACTCCTTCTTTATTTCTAATCACCGCACCTTTGACTTCTCGATAAATGCTCCCGCCGTGACTATCCATAGCAACTAATAATGGGCCGAAGTCATGAATCTTGAAGCGCCATAATGATTCCGGATTCAGATCATCCATATCGACATCTTCAATTTGCTCTATCCAAGTAGTTTCAAGAGCCGCAGTGCCCCCAATGATGGCAAGATAAACACCGCCCAATTCCTGAAATGCTTTTGCAGAATCCTCGCGTAAACCTCCCTTACCAACAATGATTCTGACTCCATTTTTACTCATCAAAGGTTGGGTAAACCTTTCCATTCTGTCAGAAGTAGTCGTACCAATACATATCGGTTCATAGCCAACAGGAAACTTCTCGCTAACCACTACCTTACGAACGTTAGGAGCTGTATGAATAATGGCATGACCATTTAAATCAAAACGGGTTTCACGCCCATGGTCGAAGAGGTGGATTTGAGTCGCGTCCCTGATGCCAAACAGAGTATTTTGCAAGGTAACCGTATCATTAATCTTTAGCTTACGGATATCCGCTTCACTGACTGGGGTGGAAAGAATGTAATGAGCCATGAGCAGTCCTAAAAGCCAAATTCAATGCCAGCAGGCGTAAAACTTGCTCGCGCACGACGGGCGGAGTGGCATTGCATATTCACCGCGACTGGATTCATCGTAATGTGCGTATGGGCCAGTTCAACATGAACCGCAAACGCAGTCGCATCACCCCCCAATCCTTGAGGGCCAATTCCTAATTGATTTACTGCAGCACTCAACTCTTTCTCTAACTTAGCACCCTCTTCATCTAAGCATATCGTTCCCAGCGCTCGAGTAGCAGCCCTTTTAGCCATTGCAACACATTGCTCTGATGTACCACCAATCCCAACACCCACAATCGTAGGCGGGCAAGTTTTACCTCCGGCTAACACAACACTCTCGATAACAAAGGCTTTGATGCCATTAACGCCCTCTGCTGGAATAGCCATTTTTAGAAATGAATTATTTTCGGACCCGCTCCCCTTGGGAATCATCACAATCTCTACAGTCTCATTTTTATCAAAGAAATCGATATCAATCGATGGCATATCGATTCCACACGAGGTGTGATTATTCTTACGAGTAATAGGGTGAACAACCGAAGATCGCAAAGGATATTCTTTGGTAGCTCGTTCACAACCTCTTCGGATTGCAGCCTTTAAAGCCATGCCATCAAATTTCACATTACTACCAATCTTAACTTTGTAAATTGGCAATCCAGTATCTTGACATAACAAATTATCTTCACGCTCTGCAACGGAAATATTGGTAATCATGGTACCCAATACGACTTGCGCGCGTGCATCAGTTTCTACATTATTCAGTTGATTGATGCCAATTTTGATATCGTCAGGCAAAATCTTCAGAGCGCGAATATAAAGTTCCTTACAAGCCTCTTCAACCGAATTCATATTAAGCTGCATCGATTACCCCTCTAATTCGATAAGTAAAGAAACAACAAACCACTTAAAATACCCATCACTATTGATGCCTGAATCCAGCTTTTGCGCAACCCCCTCCAGGGACCAAACTCGATCATCAGTAAACGTACTCCGCCAACTAAATGAATCGTTAGAAGAATTACTAAAGCCCATTCACCAAATTTAAAGACCCAAAAATGAGTTAGGTTGAGCTTTTGCTGAAAACCCTCTACCCCTCGGAGGGATTGTGCAAGCATAAAAAAATGCACGGGAATAAAGCAAGCTAACAACAGGCCAGAGAATCTGTGCATAGCGTAGGCAAGGTATGCAAGATGCGACTTTGCACGCCAATCAATAAGCGGTCGAGCTCTCATTTGACTCATACTTGACCACCGCTAAATAAACTCACAACTGCAACACTACCAATAAAAATGATTAGTAATGCAAGAGCCCAGGGAACTAATTTTAGAAATCGATTTTTTGGGAAATTCTCTTCGAGAATATTTGCCATTCCAATTGGAGCATGCACAAAACAAGCTAAAACGAAGATTTCATAAAAAACTGCGAAACCTATATTGCCGCGAGTACGGCCCAAAATTTCTTGTGCAGTAACGCCACCGCGAATAGCGTAAAAAATAATTAACAAGTGAATTGCTACACATAGACCCAAAATCATGGCGCTAATTCGTTGAGCGTACCAAAGCTTAGCTTGAAGAACTCGCATATCAGCTTTAATTACTGTCACAATTTACCCCACTTACTGCCTCGAACAGCAGCTCGCGCTACAAGTTTTTTTAATCCTGCAATACCAGCCGTGGGCTCAAGTTTTTTAGGGCAACGCTCTGTGCATGATCCCTGAGTATGACATGCATGGCAACCCGCATCACCAGCAACAGCGTTCATCCGCTCCGCCTGCTGAATATCTCGGACATCGTTGATTAAGGTCCAGGCACGATTTAATGCCGCGGGCCCGAGATAATCTGGCCGAGCCTCAACCACCTCGCATGATGCGTAACAGACGCCGCATCCAATACATTCTATTCCGGCATTTGCGAGTTCACGCTCCTTAGAGGCTGGGGGAACCATGGCAAAGTTGTCATGACGAGATCTATCGCCTTTAAAAAAACCCACAGCTCCTTTCCATTTATTAAAGAACTCGCGCATATCCGTCGCCAGATCTTTGATCACAGGAAGGTTATTTAAAGGGGCGATTTGCAATGCATCCCCATCTACGATCTGGGAAACATGGGTGCGACAGGTCCAACGAGCCAAACCATTTACCGTCATAGCGCAGGAGCCGCACATACCAACCCGGCAGGCAAAGCGGTAACTGAGACTAGGATCGAGCTTGCGCTGAATATAGGTCACTACGTCTAGCACGGTTTGATTGGCATTGCGAGGCACTAAATACTCGATGAATTCCCCATTACTGGTCCCGCGCCAAACTTGCACTCTGAGATTATTAGTTGTCATTCGATGATTATATCGATTTAAAGTAAATAATAAATCGAATATAACTTTCATAAAAGTAAAAAATAATTTTATAATTTGATTTATGTCAAGTATCCGCATGCTTAAAAACTACCTCATCATCTCCCGCCATCAAAGCATTGCAGCCGCGGCACGAGAAATCGGCTTAACTGCTGCAGCAGCAGGCCAGCAAATTCAGTTATTGGAGGCTGAGATGGGATGCGAGCTTTTTGATAGAACAAAGCGTTCACTGACACTAAATCATCATGGCAAAGCTCTAGTTGAACCTATACAGGAAATTGTTGCAAGATATGAAACGCTGGGGTCTCAGCTTAAATCCAAGCCTACTGGAACCCTTGTCATCGGGGCATTAGTTTCTTGTTTGATGGGTGCGTTCGGTAAAACCTTAAACGAGTTAAAGCAAAAATACCCCGAGCTTGAAATCAAGTTAATTGCGGGACTATCAAGCGATTTTCTAGAGCAAGTGATGGATGGCGGCATAGATGCAGCAATTGTTACCGAATCTCCCTTTGCTCTTCCCCCCAATATTCAATGGACCGAACTCTACCAAGAGCCCATGATTTTGATTTATCCGAGCACAAAAATTAAGTCAAAGTTTGATTTACCCTTTATACGCTTTGAAAGAAATACCTGGACTGGTCACCTAGTAAGTCAAACCATTAAAGCTAACAAATTAGATATCAAAGAGGGTATGGAGCTTAATTCGGTAGAAGCTATTATCGAGCTCGTTAGGCAAGGTCTAGGATATTCAATTATTCCCAAGCTTTCTAATATCGCATGGGGTACTGATAAACGATTGAAAATTGAGTCGTTGAGCGGGAAGGCAATTTTCCGTAGAGTGGGATTACTTGAGCGCCGCAAACATAATCGCCAAAGTCTTACTCAAATTATCAAAAACTATCAATGATTCTCTTTGGCGTGGTTGATTGAGTACTTCGGTATTTCAATAACCAAGTTTTCTTGCGCAATAATTGCCTGACAAGATAGGCGTGACTGAG
>DAIQPR010000052.1:0-13477 GCA_036787315.1 Polynucleobacter sp.
TCACTCTTATGAAGAGTGGGCTTATCACGTTGGAGCTTTAGAGCATTTTCTTTTTCAACAAGGTTTAAAAAAAGGAGATCGTGTTTTAAGTATTTTGCAAAATCGTTTTGAAGCTGCCACATTGCATTGGGCTTGTCAGATGGCAGGTATTACGATTGTGCCAATTAATTGGCGTGCCAAATCTGACGAAATTACATTCTATTTAAACAACTCGCAAGCAAAATTCATTTTTTATGAATTAGCTAGTGGAGAAGAATTATCTATAGCATTAAAAGATCAAATCATTCCAACTGTATTTTGTGGATCGGGAGAGATCGCTTTAAAAGATTCTTTACTATTTAAAGATTGCATCTCATTGGGGAAAATGCCGATTCCTCATGCAATTTCTACAGATTGTTCAGTGATGCTTTATACCTCTGGAACAACAGGAAAGCCAAAAGGAGTTCCAAGGACACAAGGTGCAGAACGTGCTGCGGGAATTGCCCACATTGCGCAAAATCAATATCGAAATTATGAAGTTACATTAGGGGTAATGCCTTTGTATCACACAATGGGGGTAAGAACTCTACTAGCTTTGTGTTTGGGTAATGGAAAGTATGTAGCTCTTCCTAAGTGGCATGCACCAACAGCCGTTGATTTAATTGCTGAAGAAAAAGTTTCACATTTATACCTTGTACCAACCTTGTATCATGATTTGATAAATGCGCCAAACTTTAGTGTAGATAAAGTTAAGACAACAACTAAACTTGGTTTTGCTGGTGCTCCTATGCATGATGCATTATTGTTGCAACTCAATCAATTATTTCAGCCAGAACTATTTGTAAACCATTATGGATCCAGTGAAATTTACACCTTCACCATAAATCAACAAGCTGTTGAAAAGCCAGGAAGTGCTGGAAGAGCCGGACTCAATGAGCGTATTAGGGTCGTTGCCTTAGACGATCAAAATAAAAAAGCAACTTCCGATGACATATTGTCTCCAGGTATTGAGGGTCAAATTATTTGTGATTTAGAAAGTGATGAAGCCTTCTCTGGATATTGGGAAAGGCCTGATGCTAATGAAAAATCAATACGTAATGGTTGGTACTTTACTGGAGACACAGGTTATTTTGATGAAGAGGGAGAGCTTTTTGTTACTGGGCGTGTTGATGACATGATTATTTCTGGTGGCGAGAATATTTCACCAGTAGAAATTGAGTCTTTATTATCCTTACACCCTGCAGTAGATGAAGTTGCTGTTGCAGGGATTAAGGATGAGCGTCTCGGTCAGAAAGTTGTTGCGTTTATTCATCTTAAAGAGGCTGTTTTGTCAGAAGAGTTGGATGCTTACTGTAAACAGTCTGAATTACTTAACTTTAAGCGTCCAAGGCAATATGTGTTTGTTAAGGAGATTCCAAAATCTCCGGTTGGAAAAATTTTAAGAAGAAAGTTAGTAGCTGGTGAATACGAATTAAGTTAATGATAGGAAAAAAATGACTCAAATAACACACCCATATGCAAATATATTAAAAGACCTTAACGGCTTTTATATTGAAATTAATGAAAAAAATAAACGTGCAGATATTGTCTTAAATCGTCCACCATTTAATGTCATTATGATGCCTCAACGTGATCAATTGCGTGCATGCTTTGAGGCATTAGATGCAGATGATCGGGTTAGAGTAATTGTTCTTCGATCAGAAGGAGAGCACTTCTCTAGTGGAGGAGATATTAAAGGATTTTTAGAGGCAAGCCCAGAGCATGTTTCTAAATTGGCATGGAACATTGCTGCACCAGCAAGATGTAGTAAACCGGTAATTGCTGCAAATCAAGGATATTGCTTTGGAGTTGGATTTGAAATTTCATTAGCTTGTGATTTTCGAATTGCAACACAATCAACTTTATACGCCTTGCCTGAACAAAAGCTGGGACAAATTCCTGGCTCAGGGGGGTCGGCTAGATTACAAAAAATGATTGGAATTACGCGTACTAAAGATATTGTTATGCGATCACGTCGTATTTCGGGTCAACAAGCCTACGATTGGGGAGTTGCCACGATGGTAGTTAAGGATGAGGAGTTATCTAAATCAGTTGATGCTCTTGTTGATGAGTTGTTGGCGTTTTCTCCAATTGCTCAAAGAACAGCTAAAAAATTACTGAATGATACAGATGATGCTTTATTAAGTACTGCAATTGAATTAGAGGGGCATGCATATAGTCGTCTAAGAACTACAGAAGATTTTAAAGAAGGTGTAACTGCTTTTCATAGTAAACGTAGCCCAAATTTTACTGGGAAATGATTTTAATTAAAGGAGATTAATATGCAAATGAAAAAAATAGTATTAGCAATAAGTTCAGTTCTTTTAGGTTCATCCATAGCAATTGCTGCAGATGGACCAATTAAGATTGGAGTAGTTACCCCTCTTTCTGGAACATATACTCCAATTGGACAGCAAGTAAAAATGGGTTTGGAGTTGGCTACTAAAGAAGTTAATGCTTCTGGAGGCATTATGGGTCGTAAAGTTGAATTAATTTTTGAAGATGAGGAAGCAAACCCAGCTGTTGCAACTCAAAAGGCTGAAAAGTTATTTCAAGTGTCTAATGTCGATTTTTTAACAGGCACTGTTAATTCTGGATCGACTTTAGCTGTAGGGCAGTTAGCTGAGCGTAATAATAAGTTGATTGCCACAACGGTTTCCTTTGCAGATTCAATTACAAGCGATAAATGTTCTCCAAATGTATTTAGAGTGAATGCGCGTGCAGGCATGCAGTCTGCAGCACTAGCTACATGGCTTGCGAAAGAAAAACCTAATGCGAATGTTTTTTATATTGGTCCTGATTATGAAATGGGACGCTCAACAGTTTCCGCATTTAAAAAAGCTGCTGAAGAAAAAGGTGCTAAATCAGTTGGTGAGATTTTTGCTCCTTTAGATAATAAAGATTACTCACCTTATTTTGGACAGGTTAGGGCTGCTAAGCCGAACGTTATTTATACATCAGTAGCTGGTAATGACACTGTACGTCTTTTAACGCAAATGAGTGAGTATGGCGTGAATAAAGGTGTTACTTTAGTTGGTGCTGCTGGGACTGTTACTTCACAAAATATTGCAGCTACGGGTTCTGCTGCTGAAGGTTATGTAACGGGAGTTGGATACTCTGCTAAGGCTGACACTCCAGCAAATAAAAAGTTTTTGGCTGCTTTCCAAGCTGAGTTCAAAACACAACCTGACTTGTATGGCACGGATTCATATGGTTTGATTTATTTTTATAAAGCAGCTGTAGAGAAAGCAAAGTCTACTGATACAGATAAAGTTAGAGCAGCAATGAAAGATTTAGAGTGGTCTACACCTCAAGGAATGAAAAAAATGCGTGGTGGTGATCATCAAGCTATGCAGGAAATGTATGCAGTCAAAATTGAGGGTGGGCAGTTCAACGTAATTGGCCGTGTTCCGGCTGAACAAGCTATCGGACCAGATACGTGTACTCGTTTCTAATCGAATTAAGGTCATTATGTTAGAAAGCTTGCAGTATATATATGCACCGCAAATTATCAATGGCTTAAGTATTGGTGTTGCGGTGATATTAATGGCATTAGGTTTGACAATTATTTTTGGATTACTTGATGTCATTAATATGTCTCACGGCGAATTTTATGCCGCAGGAGCTTTCCTCGGTGTATCTTTAATGGGCCTTGGAATTTCTTTTTGGTGGACCTTAATTATTGTGCCCTTGCTCTTAGTACCTTTTGGGTATTTGATGCAAGAGTTACTTATTAAAAAGGTATTCCACCATAAAGACCGCCATATTCTCACTCTTCTTTTAACTTTTGGTGTTGCAACAATTTTGGAAGATTTATATAAAGTTATTTGGGGTGCAAATACAGCCAAACCTGCAACACCAATAACTGGTGCAAGTGAAGTTTTAGGAGTGATGTTTCCTAACTATCGATTATTTCTAATGATGTTTGGGGCCTTATTAATTTTTGCAGTTTGGCTACTTATTTATAAAACATCTATTGGCTCTATTGTTCGTGCAGCAACTTTAGATCGAAATATGAGTGCTTCCTTAGGTATTCCTGTCAATAGGGTTTATGCATTAACCTTTGCATTTGGAGTGGCTCTCGCTGCTTTATCTGGTGTTTTATTAGCCCCTATCTATTCAGTTTTCCCAACAATGGGAAAAGATTTTATTTTGATGGCATTTGCAGTTGTGATTGTTGGTGGTCTTGGAAGTATTAAAGGTGCGGTTATAGCTGGACTTTTATTAACCCAATTGCAATCTTTGTCCTCTTTATTTATTTCACCAGTATGGTCTGACCCTATAGTGTTTGCTGTGATGGTTCTAGTTCTCATGTTTAAACCAAGTGGTTTGTATGCGGGAATGAAAAATGGATAAGTATCAATATCAGGCAGTACGAATTATGGAGTACGTGATGTTGGTTGCTGCAATTATCTTGATTATTTTTGGCAAGATTACAGGTGATACCTTTTTCCTCAGGTTAGCAACTGAAGCTTTAATTTTTGGTGGACTTGCGTTATCCGTTGATCTTTTATTGGGGATAGTAGGTTTGTTATCCCTTGGTCAAGCTTTATATTTTGGATTTGGTGCTTATTTATCTGCACTGATATTACGAGATTGGGTACCCTCATTTTGGCTTTGTATTTTGCTGGTAGCAATTTCTTCAGCAATACTGGGTTGGGTAACAAGTTATATTGCCCTTCGTTCAAAAGGTGTTTACTTTGCATTAATAAGTTTTGGACTTGCTCAGGTATTTGCTAAGTCGATATACAACACGCGCGCATTAGGTGCTTCAGACGGAATGGTAGGTGTCCCAATTGTTCAAATTCCACTACCTTTTCTTACCCTAAATTTAGGGGATGCAATTACCTTTTTTGTGGTTACTTTTATATTGATGTCATGCATCTATTTTGCCCTTAAATATTTCTTGTATACCCCTTTGGGGAGGATTTGGGGAGGAGTGCGTTCGAACGAATCTCGTTTACCGTATTTGGGGTATAACACCCAGACACCTAAACGCATCGCATTTATTCTGGCAGCAATTGTTGCAGGAGTTTCAGGAGCTCTATACCCTATGTTAAGGGGGTTTGTTTCCCCTGAATTAATGTATTTTAGTGTTTCAGGTAATGCTGTTATTACAGTAGTGCTTGGCGGGGTGGGTACATTAATCGGATCTCTTTTTGGAAGTAGTCTTTTAATGATATTGAAATCTATCATAGGGACTTTGACCTTTCATCATCATATTGTGATTGGCTTGTTATTTATAGTGGTTGTCATTTTTGCTCCTAAAGGCATTGTCGGTATTTTATGTACAAAGTTAAAAGAGAGAGCAACACGATGAGCCTACCTATATTAAAAGCTAAAAATTTGAGTAAGAATTTCGGTGGTTTACGAGCGGTTGCCAACGTGAGTTTTGATGTAACTCCATTAGGTGTAACATCCATTATTGGGCCTAATGGTGCTGGTAAAACAACTTTATTTAATTTATTAAGTGGGTTATATATACCTGACGAAGGTCAATTATTATTGGAAGATACAGACATAACTCAACTATCTCCTGTTCAAAGATTAGCTTGTGGTATGGCAAGATCATTTCAGATCACAAATTTATTTTTTGATTTAACGGTTGAGCAAAATCTACAATTAGCCTCTCAAAAATTAGAGTCATGGACTAATTTATTTTATGCAACTTCTAAAAGTAAGCTTGCACTTAAACGTGCTGAAGAGCTTATTGAAGAGTTCAAGTTAGAAGCGAAAAAAGATGAGCCTGTTGCGTTCTTGTCTCATGGAGAGCAAAGGCGCCTTGAAATTGCAGTTACCATGGCTTTGTATCCCAAAATACTATTACTTGATGAGCCAACACAAGGTATGTCTCAGGGTGATACCCATAATACTTCTGAATTAATTGCTGAGTTATCTAAAACAGTCACAATTTTATTGATTGAACATGATGTTGAATTAGTCATGGATTTATCGAAGCATGTGATTGTGATGGCTCAAGGTGAAAAAATTGCTGAGGGTAATCCACACGATGTTAGAAATAATCCAATAGTACAAACAGCATACTTTGGAGAGACAGAATGACCTTATTGCAACTAACTGGAATACATACATATATAGGGTCATCACACATCTTACAAGGTATTGATATTGAAATTAAGCCTGGGGAGGTTGTGGGACTATTTGGACGCAATGGTGTAGGCAAAACTTCAGTTATTAAAACAATTGCAGGCTGGTTACCACCTAGTCAAGGTGAAATTATTTTTCAAGGAAAAAATATTGCAGGATTACCAAGCGAAAAAATTGCAAGGTTAGGAATTGCTTTAGTGCCTGAGGATCGCAGAATATTTTCTGGACTTACCGTTGAAGATAATTTAAAGATGGGACTCATGCAACTTCCCTCAGGAATTCGTTCAAAACAAAAAATTAAAATTGCTGAACTTTATAGTCAATTTCCTCGACTATTAGAGCGCAAACACCAATTGGGGAATACCTTATCAGGTGGTGAGCAACAAATGTTGGCTATTGCAAGAGCCCTTGTAGGATCCCCAAAATTAATATTGATAGATGAGCCAACTGAAGGTCTAGCCCCAATGATTGTTGCTGAAATTTTCTCTCTGTTGAAGAACTTAAAAGAGGAAGGGGTCTCAATATTATTAATTGAGCAGAATGTCCATAAAGCTTTGAAATTATGCGATAGACATTACGGCATTGAGCGTGGTCAAGTTGTTAATCATGGATATTCAAATCTAGTAGAGGATGTGGATCTACTCATGAAGAGCATTGCGGTATAGGAAGTAAAAATCAGGAGTTTTATGTATTTTTTGTAAACGAGCTTAATTATTTATAAATAACGATGGGGAGCGAGATGAAAAGTTATACAAAATTAGTTAGCACCATAGTGGTATTTTTCTTGGGTATGGGATTTAGTTTTAATACCTTCGCAAAAATAGGTTCATGCAATGACCCTATTTTATTAGGCACGACTATTTCAGAGACAGGTCCTTTTTCCACATTAGCAGATAGATGGAGAAAAATGACAGAGGTTTTTGCGGAAGAGATGAATAAGTCTGGTGGTGTTTTTGTAAAAAGCTGTAACAAAAAAGTACCAATTAAATTTGTTATTTATGATGACCAGAGTGTACCAGCAACGGCAGTCTCGCTTTATGAAAAGATGGCCACTGTAGATAATGTAGATTTTTTTGTTGGACCGGATTGGTCTTCAATGGGAGGACCTGTTCCACCATTAGCTGATAAGCATCAAATACCAATGGTGATGGCCAATGTGGCTTCACCTAATCTTTATGACCGCGGATTAAAGTACATTTGGGGCACACCTTTCCCAGTAGTGCCACGTTGGTCTGAGCGTTATTTTGAGATGCTTGGTTCTGTAGATCCTAAGCCTAAAACTATTTACTTTATTACCCATGACAATCCTGTTATGAAGGGTATTACTGGATATTGGTCAAAGAAAGCAGAAGATCAGGGAATCAAAGTTATTGGTACTGAAACATTTGCTCCTGACACCAAAGACTTTACTGCCATGTTGGCAAAGGTTCGTGCAGCAAAACCAGACATTCTCTACATTAGTTCATTTGATGCACCTTCGGTTGCGTTGTTACAGCAAATTCGAAAGATGAAAATTAAAGCAATGGACGTTCATCATGCAATGCTATCTGGAACTGTTTATAAACAGGTAGGTGACGATATTCAAGGAATGACTGGCGAGTTGCCATGGTATCCAGGAGTAAAAGGTGACTACAGTGAGTTTGTTGAAAATGTTTTAGCTAAGTCTGGGGTCAATATGTTTGACTATATATTTAGTTTAGGCCGGATAGCATCCTATTTGACGATGACTCAAGCCATTGAGAGGGCAGGTGCCATTGATCGTGAGCTTGTTAAAAATGCTTTATATAAAGGAAGCTTTAAATCACCTGCAGGTAATATTACATTTGATGAAAGAGGGTTTCCTAATAATGGCGCTTTTACTGTACAAATGCAACAAGGAGGTAAAGTTGTAGTTGTATGGCCCAAAGAGGCTGCAACTGGCAAATTGATTTGGCCTTCACCTTCTTGGCAGTAAGACATGATTTCTATTGAAGTTTTAGCTCAGGTTGTATTAGGTGGAATCCTGATTGGGGGCCTGTATGCACTTGTTGCATTTGGGCTATCCCTTATTTATGGTGTTGTAAGGATTTTAAATTTCTCTCATGGGACTTTACTTGCAGTGGGTGGAGTTTTAGCTTCAACACTTTATGCAACTTGGGGTGTATCACTTTCTCTGATGACACTATTGTTGACCCCAATATTTTTTGCGTATGGATATTTATTTTTTAAGTATCTACTGGAACCGCTAAGTAAGAAAAATCACTTCGAATCGACGGTTGGAACTGTATTAGTGACAGTTGGCGCATTGTTGATTATGAGTGATTTGACTGCAAAATTTGCTGGCCCCGCTCAAAAAAATATCAACATACAATTTGATACTTTTGAAATTTCAGGAGTGATTGTTTCAACAACCCAAATTATTATTTTGCTGGGGATTATTTTTTTAACTTTGGCATTACATTATTTGTTAAAGCTGACATGGTTTGGACGTGCGGTTAAAGCTGTAACTCAAGATCCTTTAGGCGCAAAATTATGTGGAATTAATAGTGGAAAAATAAAAGCAACTACCTTTGCATTTGGATCCGCCACTGTTTTTTTAGCTTCTATCTTATATGCACTTTCTTTTCCTGTAGACCCATATATTGGTTTTGGTCTGACAGTAAAAGCATTCACGATCATTATTTTAGGAGGCATTGGGAATCTTCCTGGGGCACTGCTTGCTGGAATATTTATTGGGGTGGCTGAAGGATTAACTGGCTTATTTTGGAAACCCGAGTGGGCTCCTGCATTGAGCGTAATTTTGCTTTTAATTATTTTGATTATATTTCCACAAGGTTTTCAAAAATCCAAATGAAACTTTCTTACATCAATAATCAAATGGTATTTTTGGGTTCCCTTGCTTTATTAGGTTTGTTAGGGATTGTTCAATTTGCTAATGCGTATCTTATTTCTTTTGTATTTACCATTTTAATTTATTACATTCTTGCGCAAAGCTGGGATTGGATTGCTGGTGAGATGGGATATGTCAATCTTGGTCATTACTGCTTTTATGGTATTGGAGCCTATATATTTGGAATCTTTCTCGTAGAAGGATATACATCATCAACTGCAATGTTATTGAATATTGTAATGACGAGCTTTATTGCCATCATTATCTCTTACCCACTCTATCGACTTAAAGGGGATTATTTTGCTTTTGCAACTTTAGCATTATTACCTTTAATGGAGGTACTTGCATATAACTTGTCTTCTATTACTAAAGGTGGTGACGGTATTGTTTTTCCGATACAGAAAGTAAGCTCATTAACATATGTATTAGCTCTGGTTCTAAGTTTTATCAGTTTTATTCTTACTTTGTGGATTAATAGAAGTCGCTTTGGTTATGCATTAAGAGCAATTCGTAATGATGAGGAAGTATCTGAAGTGATAGGAATTAAGATATTTCCTTATAAAGTTAAGGTTTTGGTCCTATCTGCATTATTTGCAGGTTTAGCTGGAGCGCTGCAAGGCTGGCAAATGAGTTTTATAGATCCTGGTAGTGTATTTGGTCTAAATGTTGCTTTAGTACCAATTGCCATGGTCTTGTTTGGGGGTTCCGGAATGCGTTGGGGTCCACTAGTTGGCGTGATACTTCTGGCTTGCATCCAACAATGGATGTTAGTAAATCTAAAGATGTTACAAACGACGATTTATGGATTAATTATTTTATGTATTGGTCGTTTTATGCCGGGTGGTTTACTTCGTGCAGGCTGGATTAAAAAGACGAAGTTCTTAAGTTTCCTTAGTAAAGAACATCATGAGTACATGACGGATCAGCTTGAGAAGTCTGTTATTCAATCAGATGCTAAACAGATTTCATTGCAAGATATCTTGGGAACTAGAACTATCAATCGTCAAATACTCATATTAGAGTGTGAGCATATTACAAAATCATTTGGTGGGAATGTGGCGCTTGATGATGTAAGTTTCAAAATAAATCAAGGTGAAATTGTTGGTTTAATTGGTGCCAATGGTTCTGGAAAAACCACTCTGTTCAATTGTATTTCTGGGGTATTTAAACCAACTAGTGGAAAAATTCGTTTTCTAAATCAAGAACTATCTGGGAAATCAAGAGATGAGATTGCACAAATTGGTATTGGTAGAACTTATCAATTACCAAGACCATTTGGTGATTTAACTGTTTTAGAAAATTTAGCTATGCCGCTCATGTTTGGCGGTGAGGGAATGAGTCCACATGAAGCCCTTATAAATGCTAGAGCGCTAGCTACTTTCATAAAGCTCTCCAATAAAGAAATGGTTCGCTCGGATAGTCTTTCATTACAAGAAAAGAAAGCTATTGAATTTGGTCGTGCAATCGCATTAAGGCCAAGCCTTTTACTGGTAGACGAAGTTGCATCTGGTTTAACACCAATTGAAGTTAACCAATTCGTTGAACACATTAGAACAATCAGAAATCATTATGGCGTAACTGTAATTTGGGTCGAGCATATTTTTTCAGCTTTGACCCAAGTTGTTGATCGGTTGATTGTTTTAGACACGGGAAGATTGGTTGCTGACGGACCACTAGCGGAAGTATTGAAAGATGAGAAAGTCATCGCTAGTTATCTAGGAAACGCTAAAGGGGTTACAAATGCTTGAAGTTAAAAATATTGAGCTCTGTCATGGAAAGTTACAAGTTCTTTGGGATATTAGCTTGAATGTGAACACAGGCGAAAGAGTAGGTTTACTTGGTGCGAATGGAGCTGGAAAGTCGAGCACAATGGGTGCAGTTATGGGTTTATATCCTTTGCAGTCAGGTTCGATTACTTTTTCTGGTCAATCAATTAATCAACTTGAAGTGAATCAGTTAATTAAGCTAGGAATTGTTTTAGTACCTGAGGGAAGAAAACTGTTTACTCAAATGACAGTTGAGGAAAACCTCAAGATGGGTGCTTATATCAAAGAGAAACGTACTTCAATTAATGAAGGATTAGATAGTATCTATCAATTATTTCCGATCTTAAAAGAAAAGCGTCTTCAAATGGCTGGGCAATTAAGTGGTGGTCAACAACAAATGGTCACTATCGGACGAGCATTAATGTCAAAGCCAAAAATGTTGTTGTTAGATGAACCATTTATCGGGGTTGCACCTAGGCTCGTAGATGAAATTATGCAAGCTTTGAGAGAAATTAATGAGTTGGGAGTTGGTATGGTTTTAGTTGAACAGAATGTGCATCGTGCACTGGATTTTGTAACTCGCGCTTATGTAATTGAAAACGGAAGAAATGTTTTAGAAGGTGATGCAAATTTGATTTTGTCAGATGAGCATTTTCAAGAAAAGTTTTTAGGCATTCATTAAAAGGTAGAGATATAAAATGCAAACAAATCAAACGATTTATCAGCGCTCAACTAAATTTCGTAAGGAATATATTGAATCCACCCCATCTTGGTATAAGGGACAATATCATTTAGCTTTTACCTTAGTCTTCACTGGGTCGGTTTTAATTTTTAGTTTACTAAAGATTCACGGGTTAACTAATTCAGAGTTATGGTCTATTCTGCCAATTTTTTTATTTGGTAATTGGGCTGAATGGGCAGGTCATCGGTATATATTGCATAACCCAAATGGACCATTAAAGGCTGTATACAAAAGACACGTCGGGACTCACCACCAATTCTTTACACACTTAACCTTAGGCTATAAGGGAAATAAAGAATGGCGAGCACTATTGTTTCCTCCTCTTGCACCTGTTCTTTTTGTTGTGTCAGCAATTCCATTAGCCATTCTTGGAGGATTGTTATTCTCTTCAAATGTGGCATACATCATGATGGCAACCATGGCGTCATACTATTTAATGTATGAATGTCTACATACCTTATCGCATATTCAAAACAGCATCTTTTTAGATAACTTACCATTAGTAAATACAGTAAGAAGAATGCATGTTGCTCATCATAATCCTGAATTCATGCATCAGTACAACTTTAACTTAACTTTTCCTATTTGTGACTTATTGTTTGGTACAAGTGATGCAAAGGTAGGGGTAATTAGAGGTTTGTTTGCTGGGATGTCTGAAAAATATATTCGTCCTGAACTAAAACAAGTTGAAGACAATCAAAATAAAACGAAAGAGGCTATCAATGAGTGAATTAGTTTTAAAAAATAAAGTAGCAATTGTTACAGGTTCAGCACAGGGAATAGGTGCTCATTATGCAGAAGTATTGGGAAAGGCTGGAGCTAAGGTTGTAGTGACAGATGTATCCTCTACAGACAATATCTCTCAAAAACTAAGGGATCAAGGTATTGAAGTATTAAGTTTAAATACTGATGTTACTAGTGCAAGCTCATGTTCTGAGATGGTAAAGCGAACAGTGGATCAATTTGGAAAGATTGATATTTTAGTAAACAACGCAGCTTTGTTTGGAAAATTAAGTTTAAAACCATTTGAGCAAATCGATACGGATGAATGGGATGCTGTGATGCGAGTTAATGTCCGTGGTGTTTTTGAATGTGTTAAAGCAGTTAGTCCTGTAATGCGCAAACAAAAATCTGGATCAATTATCAATATTGCTTCGGGTACCGTTTTTAAAGGTTCACCTATGATGTTGCATTATGTAACTTCTAAGGGTGCTATCGTGGCAATGTCTAGGTCGCTTGCTAGAGAATTAGGCGATGATGGTATTCGAGTAAATACTATGGCTCCTGGCTTAGTATTAAGCGACAACGTAGTAGAGAACCCTGCTTGGCAAGGAGCTATTGCAGCAAATAATATTGCTAGCCGAGCCATCAAACGAGAGGCTATCCCGAGTGATTTAGCGGGTAGTTTAATTTACTTTGCAAGTGACGCAAGCGTATTTGTTACAGGTCAAGTACTTGTAATCGATGGCGGCTCTGTAATGCACTAAGGAAAATGATGATCGCACTTAATTTAATAAATGGTAAATGGGTTGAAGGACAATCAAAAAGATTTGCCGCTAGTATTAATCCTGCAAATAGTGAACAAATAGGTAAATTTGTAGACAGCGATAGTGTTGATGCTCAAATAGCAATTGAAGCAGCTAAGAATGCTTTTCATCATGGCACTTGGGCACATCAGCCGCGATTACGACAATTAGTTTTACTTGATTGGGCTAGTCGTTTGGAGCAAAGAATTGAGCCTCTTGCGCAATTATTGACGCAGGAAAATGGCAAAGTAATTGCTCAATCTCGTTGTGAGGTTCTTGGAGCTATTTCTGAAATTCGATATTATGCTGGGCTAGCAAGGCACATACTAGGCAACTTTTTTGAAGTTGAGCCAGGTGTTTATACAAGCATCCTAAAAGAACCTGCCGGTGTTGCTGGTTTGATTATTCCTTGGAATGCGCCTATTGTTTTGCTAATTCGAGCATTGGC
>DAIQPR010000053.1:0-8110 GCA_036787315.1 Polynucleobacter sp.
TTAATGCTGATTCAGACTCAATCAAAGGAATTGGCTCACTAGGCATGCAGGCTCTAAAATTGTTCTATGAGTCTAATGAGTCAAAAGAAGGGGTTAAAGCTTTTCTTGAAAAGCGAAAACCTAACTTTAGAGAACATTGATTCTATGTTCTTAATGTGATGAAGATGAATAATAAAAATTGTTTGCGCCTATGTAGATATTTAATTGGAATATTTTGTTTTGCATTTTTATCTTTAGCTTATTCACAAGCCACAGATAATAATTATCCAAATAAGCCTATTAGGATTATCATTCCGCAAAGTTCAGGTTCTGCGACGGATACCTTAATTCGATTATTGGCTCCTAAATTAACAGAACAACTTGGTCAGCCAATCATATTAGAAAATAAATTAGGGGCTGGAGGAATCATTGGCGCGGATACTATTGCTAAGTCTGCGCCAGATGGTTATAACCTTCTAGTCGGCGCAACATCTTGGATTACCATTGCTCCTCATCTATATAACAAGTTAAGTTACGACCCCCAAAAAGATCTAGAACCAATATCTATTTTTGCAGTTGGGCAAAATGTCTTAGCTGTTTCAGCAAGCTCATCTATCAACTCAGTTAAAGATTTAGTTGCGAATATGAAAGCAAATCCAAATGGTTTAAATATGGCTTCTGCTGGGATAGGTTCCACTAGTCACCTTGCTGGTGAAATGCTGACCTCGCTAACGAATGTAAGTGCTGTACATGTCCCTTATAAGGGGGCAGGACCTTCTGTAATGTCATTACTCTCTGGCGAGTCGCAATGGGTTTTTACCCCCCTACAGGGCCCAATAGCTTTAATTCGTTCAGGGAAATTAAGAGCATTAGCTGTTGGAGGAAATGTTCGTTCTGCTATATTGCCAGATGTTCCCACTATGAAAGAGTCAGGAGTTATGGCTTATGAGATGAGGAATTGGTATGGCCTATTAGCTCCACGCGGAACACCAAAAAATATAATTGATAAATTAAATTTTGCAATCGTGAAGGCTATCAATAATCCAGAAATAAAAGAACAGTTTTATGCTCAAGGATCAGAACCAACTTCTAACTCGCCAATGGAGTTTGCTCAGTTTATTCATGATGAAACCGATCGGATGGCAAAAGTTGTTAAACGAGCCGGTATAAAAGTTGATTAATGGGGGTTATAAATTAAATGAATGCGTTGAGATTTGATCAAACTGGAAACATAGATTTTTTAAAATTCATTGATTTCCCAAGACCTGTATTGCATGACAGTGAGGTCTTAATCGAAATAAAAGCAGCTAGACTAAACCGTAATGATACTTCTAATGTTATGGGTAGACTTCCATATACAACCTTACCTCGAACTCCAGGGAGGGATTACGCAGGAGTCATTGTAGAGGGACCTAATTCAATGCTAGGTCAAGAAGTGTGGGGAACCGGAAAAGAGAATGGATTTATCCAAGATGGTAGCCATGCCGCCTTTATAAAAGTAAATAAAGATGCAGTCTCATTAAAACCTAAATCTTTATCTTTCGTTGAGGCCGCGAATTGTGGAACACCTTACATCACTGCCTGGGGTGCTATAGAAGGTTGTAGAATTAATGAGGGTATGCGGGTTGTTGTTATCGGGGCAAATGGCGCAGTTGGGAATGCCGCTATTGAATTAGCAAAAATGCGAAAAGCTGAAGTATTAGGGCTAGTCCGTAATAAAGAAAATTTATCTTCGGTTGAAGCGCAAGGAGTTAAGGCAAATGTTTTGCCTACTGAGCCTGATAGCTTAAAACAATTAATTCAAAGTTATTTCCCAGTTGGGGCTGATGTTATCTTTGACACTACTGGTTATTGGATCGCAAGTTCTATAGCTTGTATTGCTAAGTATGGCCAAGTAGCGGTGATAGTCGCACCAGGAAATGGACAAGTGAGCATTTCTATAAGGGATTTATATCGTAATGGTGGAAGTATTGTAGGGGTTAATTCCTTACTCTACTCGGCCAGCGAGTGTGCAAAAATTCTTGATCAATTAGCAGTTCATTTTGATCACAAATTATTAATACCACCAAAAGGTATTAAAACCCATCCACTAAAAGATGCCATTCAGGTTTATAAAGATTTACAAAGTGGGATGGCTGGTATGCATGTTTTCATTCCTTCCTAACTAATTAATATGAGTAAAGTGATTGATGCACATATCCATATCTGGGCAAATGGGACTCCACGTGGTGCTCATCGCCAGCTGCCTTATTCTGCCATTGAAGTCCTTGGGGATATGCAAGTTGCTGGTGTGGATGCAGCCATCATTCAGCCACCAGCTTGGGATATAAATGCTAATGCAATTGCGATAGAAGCGGCTTCCAAATATCCTCAAAAGTTTGGTATTTTAGGAAACTTTCCTTTAGATACGCCAAATGCAAGCAATCTATTAAGAACATGGAAAAACCAAGCAGGAATGTTAGGACTTCGTTACATCCTAAATGATGCAAAACATCGTGCAATGATTATGAATGGTGAGTTGGATTGGTTATGGGGTGGCGCTCAGGAACACTCGATTCCCATTGCAATTGCTGCCAGTAGTCACCTTGAAATTTTTTCATACTTAGCGAAAGCTTATCCAGAATTAAGATTAATTATTGACCATTTAGGTGTGCCTTTAGATGCTACAGGCGAGGATGCTTTTTTACAAATACCTAAATTAGAGAAATTATCTCAATTTTCTAATATTGCAATCAAAGCGACTGCTGTACCAGCATATGCAGATGATCCATATCCTTACCCCAGTATTGAACAACAAGTTAAGCGGATTTATGAACGCTTTGGACCAGAACGATTTTTTTGGGGAAGTGATATTACCAAGCTGAAATGTACATGGAGACAGTCAATAGACTTATTTCTTCAGCATTACACATGGATATCACCGTCGGATATTAATTTGGTGATGGGTAAAGCAATAGCGAGTTGGTTACGCTGGGATATTTAATCTTGTTGATTGAGATCGATAATGCCATGGTTCTCAATTTTTTCAGAAAACCAAACAATCAGAGAGTCTTTTCTTTCACCTAGGTAGATAGGTTGCTTATTCTCATCTAAGCGCATCGTTAAATCATGCCCAGGTATTAATAAATTATTAGGCTTGGATTGCCACTTCTCAAAAATCAAGTCAATTGATTCAGCGCTTTGTTGAGCGTTAGCAGTATCAATTACTTTTCTGGACATTAGCTCTCCTCTATTTTTGGCCGCATCACCTGTAAAAATAACATCGCTTATTCCATTATCAAGAACGAACAACAAGTGTCCAGGAGTGTGGCCAGGTACTGGGAAGCAGTGTAAAAAGGGTAAAAACTCAGAAGGGGAATTAATTTTTTTTACTTTTGGCGAATGCGTGAGTTCTTTGACATAGAGCTCTGGAATTGGATTAAAACCTGGTGCTTGTGATGATGCCCAATCAAGCTCAGTTTCTCCAATCCAAATTGTGGCATTAGGAAAAAGGATAAAGTTAACGATATGGTCGTAATGGGCGTGGGTTAGGATGACATCCGTAATATTTTCTGGAAGAAGATCAAATTCAGCTAGGCGTTTTTTTAAAGGCCCCCGCATTCCAAATGCACCTACATCAAGAAGAATGACTTTTCCTTGACCACGAATCAGGCTCACACTACTCCATCCCAAGCCACCATGACATACGGACCTCCCTGGGAAGCCTTGAATGAGCACATCTACTTGATAGTTTGACATATTGTTATTTTCTAGAAGGTGACTATGACTTACTTGCGAATTTTTCTACCATCTGTAATGTTTCGGGATTTAGTTCAATACCGTTGGCTAGTTGTTCTTCCATTTTTGCCAATTCAATCATTCCTGGAACAATGACGGGTTTTGAAGGGTCCGCGGGTGGACTTTCAGTTAAGATATTTGCAAAGTCGGTCATCCTGTCTGATAACCATTGAGTAGAGCCCAATTTTTTAGTGTCTAGAAGAATAAAGAAATGACCAAGATTTTGGGGTTGGTCAGGGGCATCTTGCCAGGATTGGATATGTGTAAGGTAAGCAGCATTCGATAAAAGACCAGCAAACAGATCAACCATTAATGCGATGCCATATCCTTTATGCCCGCCAACAGGAAGCAGAAAGCCATCTAGTGCAGATTTTGGGTCAGTGGTTGGTATACCTTTAGAGTCTGTACCCCATGTATCTGGAATTTGCCTACCCTGTTTAAATGCATCTCTAATTTTTGCTCGAGCGACAACACTCATTGCCATATCTAGAAGAAATGGTTTACCTCCGGGGTTCGGGACACCAAAACCAAGTGGACTGTTTCCTAATCTTGCATCCGAACCGCCCCAAGGGGCAATAGTAGTTGTCGCATTACTACCAATCATGGTAGCGAAGCCCTTTTCAGCAGCAATAAAAGAGTATGGGGAGATTGGACCAAAGTGATTACTTCCTCTAGCAAGACCAATACCAATGCCGTACTCAGATGCAAGCTCCATAACAGCATATAAAGAACGCATACCAACTAAAGGACCAACCCCATTATCGCCATCGACTTTTATCATGGCTGGCGCAACTTTTTCCACTTGGATATTTGGTCTAGGATTGATTCCTTTTATAGTTAATCTTTCACCATAAGACTCAACACGACTCATACCGTGAGTAGAAAGGCCAAAAAGATCTGCTAATACAAGGACTTTCACGACCTCAGTTGCATCTTCCGTGGATAGTCCTAAATTAGTGAAGGCTTTAATCCCTAACTGGGTAAGCTCAGCTTTATTGATTCTCATAGTCTACGATTTTCTATTTATTTTATTTTGAAGACTTATTTTCCCATTATTGCTAAAAAACTTCAAAATTGAAGGATTTATTATTTTTCGATTAAATTTAATGATTGTTAAAGTTTTGTTTTATCATCAGTATAAAAAGAAGAGAGACATTATGAATAATTTTCAATTTCACACTGCGTTAAATACTAGCTCTGCAAAAGAGGTATTTTCATCTAATGAAAATGCTAAATTTTTATCTGGGGGCATGACACTTTTGCCTTCGATGAAGCATGGATTAATTCAACCCGAACATTTAATTGATTTATGCAAAATTCCGAACTTGAATCAAATTAGAGATTCACAAGAATATTTGATCATTGGCGCGACTACAAAACACGATACCGTAGCAAATAGTGACATAGTAAAGTCGTCTATACCTGGACTGGCAATGTTGGCAAGTTTAATTGGCGATCCACAAGTTAGAGCAAGAGGAACTATCGGAGGGTCATTGGCCAATAACGATCCTGCAGCAGATTACCCTTCTGGGGCACTTGCTCTTAAAGCTCAAATTGTTACAGACAGAAGAGAAATATCTGCAGATGATTTTTTCACAGGCTTTTACTCTACAGCTTTAGAAGAAGATGAAATCATTACAGAAATAAAGTTTGCTAAACCTGTAAAAAGTGTTTATGAAAAGTGTAAGCAATCCGCCTCTGGCTATGCTTTAGCTGGTGTTTTTATTGCCGTGTATCCAAATAATGAAATTCGAGTCGCTGTTACAGGTGTAGGGGCAGGTGTGTTTAGATGGAAAGAGGCTGAAGTTGCTTTTTTAAATTCAGACACTAAACCTGTTTTAGATAGAGATGATTTAATCAGTGATCTTCATGCACCTAGTGCATATCGGGTCAACATGGCTCAAGTTTTATTTAATAAAGCCGCATCCAAAATAAAAAATAATTAATAAGAGGTTTTCAATGCAAATTAAGGTGAATGGTCAAAGCCATGACTTGGTAGTTCAAGATAATGCGTTACTAATTGAGGTCATCAGGGATCAATTACAGCTTACTGGAACGCACAATGGGTGCGATACAACCCAGTGTGGTTGCTGTACAGTTTTAATGAATGAAACAGCTGTAAAGTCTTGTACTATTTTGGCTAGACAAGCAGAGGGTGCTTCTATTCAGACAATTGAAGGACTTGCTAAAGATCAGCTTCATCCTGTTCAGCAAGCCTTTTCTGAAGAACATGGATTGCAATGTGGTTACTGTACTCCCGGAATGATCATGAGTACTGTCTATTTATTGCAACGCCATCCAGATCCTAGTGATGAACAAATTAAAGAGGGACTTGCCGGTAATATTTGTAGATGTACGGGGTATGTCAACATTATTAAAGCCGTTAAGTCTGCTGCAAAAAAAATACAGGACGTAACAATATGAATGCACCACAAAAACTACTACGTAAAGAAGACTATCGCCTAATAACTGGGCAGGGAAAATTTACCTCTGATTGGTATTACGACGACATGTGCTACGCATATATGATTCGTTCACCGTATGCACACGGAATTATTCATTCTATTGATTATGAGCAAGTAAAAAATTCTCCTGGAGTTATTCGAGTTATAACTGCTCAAGATGTTGAAGCAGCTGGAATGAAAACTCTTCCAACTGGTGCGACAATGCAAAACCCTGATGGTCAAAATCAAATTTTGGCTCCTATGCCAGTTCTTACTACAGATAAGGTTCGCTTTGTTGGACAACCAATTGCAATGGTTATTGCCAAGACTTATGAAGAAGCCAAGAGAGCAGCTGAATTGGTTGATATGAATATTGAGACTCTGGAGGCTGTTACTTCCTTTGACTCAGCTACTGAAGCAAATGCACCCAAATTACATGATCATGTTGAAGGAAATTTATCCTTACATTTTGTTAAAGGTGATCAAGCAGCTACAGAAAAAGCGTTTGAGAATGCTACTTATGTAAGTAGTATGTCAGTAAAAAGCCAAAGATTGATTGGCTCGCCTATGGAGTTGAGATCGGTTGTTGCCAAGTACGATTCTTCAAGTGATCGTTATGTTATTCATACCCCGAATCAGGGTATTTTAGGTATGTTGGGTGCTCTCGAGCATATTACTGGAATACCTAAATCACAAATTGATCTTCAAACTCAAGATGTGGGAGGTTCTTTTGGTATTCGTGGGGGCGCATTTAGTGAAAGTGCATTGTCTTTGTTAGCTGCCAAATTGGTAGGTAAACCCATTAAATGGGTTGGAACACGCTCAGAGATATTTTTGTCTGATTGGCATGGAAGAGGTCTTGAACTCAATGGCTTTATCGCTCTAGATTCAAACGGAAAGATTTTAGGCTTACGTTTTGAAAACAAGGCTGACCTTGGTGCCTATACATGTTATTTTGGATCATTCATTGGTGCTAGAAACGTCTCAATCACCATGAATGGTGTTTATGATATTCCTGCATTATCCATGTCCTCAGAACTGTACTTTACGAACACAGTGCCTGTCTCAGCTTATCGCGGAGCAGGTAGACCAGATATTGCATACGCAATTGAGAGATTGATTGACCATGCTGCGCATGAGCATGGTTTTGATCCTATAGAATTACGTCGTAAGAATTTTATTCAGCCTAATCAATTTCCATACAACAATCAAATCGGCTCTGTCTATGACAGTGGTGAATTTGATCGTTTGTTAAATCGCGCATTAGAAATGAGTGATTATGCAAACTTTGAAGAGCGTAGACAAAAAGCCCTAACGAATAATAAATTAAGGGGGATTGGACTTGCTTATTTCTTAGAAGCTTCAGGTGCGGGAACAGCTCCAAAAGACCAAGTGATCGGACAGTTCACACAAGATGGAATATTACAAATATTTGGTGTGACTGGAGCATCCGGACAGGGTCATGAAACTTCTTTTTCACAGATCGTTGAAGAAAAAATTGGAATATCCCATGACCAAATTCAGTACTTTGCCGGTCAATCCGATAAATTAATGGTTGGCAGTGGTACAGGTGGATCAAGAACTCTTTATGGTGCTGGAAGTGCGATTGTTAATTTGTGTGAACAAATTCTTGAAAAAAGTAAGCCAATTGCAGCTCAATTAATGAAGGTTTCTAGTGAGCAGCTAAGTTTTACGAATGGAGCTTGGCACGCTGAAGGTGGAAATCCATTTTCAATTTCTGAAATTGCAAAGCAATTATTTGTTGAGGGGCAACCTAATCAGCTAAATGCTACTGGTGAAGCATCTTCTGGGGCTACCTATCCAAATGGTTGTCATGTTGCAGAAGTCGAAATAGATCCGGATACTGGTGTTACAGAAATTATTCAGTACGTTGCTGTGGACGATGTTGG
>DAIQPR010000053.1:8120-13376 GCA_036787315.1 Polynucleobacter sp.
ATGTTGGAGTGGCTATTTCTCCAACTTTAGTTCAAGGGCAGATACATGGCGGTATTGTTCAGGGAATTGGCCAAGCGTTTTATGAGCAGGCAATTTATGATGAATCTGGCCAATTATTAACTGGATCATTTATGGACTATGCGATGCCGAAAGCTGGTTGCTTGATGAATATTAAAACAGAAAAAATAGTGGTTCCTACCAAAAATAATATTTTGGGATCTAAAGGGGTGGGTGAATCAGGATGTTCTGGATCTTTGCCTACTCTTTCTAATGCAGTGATAAGTGCGCTTCGTCCAAAAGGAATCACAGAGATGGATATGCCATACACACCAGCAAAAGTATGGATGGCATTACAAAATACTAATTAATCGTAGGTAATATTTGCTGTTTTAATAACTTTACTCCAGCTATCTAGGTCTTGAACAATTTGTTTTTGCATTTGTGAAGGGGTCATGTTTACAGAATCATAACCCTCTTTACGAATAGCTTCCTGGACTGCTGGATCTTGAAGTGCTGTTTGAAATGCTGGTAACAATTTATCTAAAACAGCTTGGGGTAGTTTAGCTGGTCCAACAACTCCGAACCAAATACTTGCATCAAAATTAGGATATCCAGATTCTGCTAAGGTAGGAACATCAGGAAACATAGAACTTCTTTTAATTGAAGTAACCGCTAGTGCTTTGATACGTCCTGCTTGAATGTGGGCTGAAGCTGCGCCTAGAGATGAGAACAAAAGAGGAACGTGCCCACCAATGAGTTCAACGATGGCTGGAGCACCACCTTTGTATGGCACGTGAGTTAATTTAGTACCTGTTGCGATCTGAAATTGTTCAGCGGCAAGGTGTCCTACACCTCCGATTCCAGAGGTTCCATAGCTCCAAGTTCCAGGCTTATCCTTCATCAATTCAATCAATTTTTTTACATTTGTCGCTGGAGAATTTGCTGGAGTTACTAACACTACGCCACCAACACCGACCATAGTTAAAGGGGTAAAGTCAGTAAGTGGGTTATATGGTGTTTTTTTCATTTTCGGCACAATTGTCATCGGGCCTGAATCAGTAATATGAAGGGTATAACCATCTGGAGCAGCTTTAGCCAAAATATCTGCAGCAATTGCTCCGCCAGCACCAGGGTGATATTCCATAACAATAGATTGGCCTAATATTCGGCTCATGCGCTCCGATAAAGGTCTTATAAGGTTATCAGCCGCTCCTCCTGGTGAATAACCAACAATCATACGTATTGGTTTATCTGGATATTCAGCAAAACTTTGTGTTGAGAACAAAATAGCAAAAGCCCATAAAAAAAACTGTATAAGATTTTTTGGATAAATAGCTATTTTCATAATCTTCCTTTAATTGTTCGAAAATACTGCATCTTGATTGCTGATACCTTTTATTTCAATCGCATTTCCAGAGGGGTCAAATATAAGGAAAACTTCTTGCTCTCTTGAGGTGCCTTTAAATATAGTTTGTGCAGGCATGGCTATTTCTAATGAGTAAGAGTTAATTCTTTCTAGAATTTCCTTGTATTCACTTGGATTGACCACAATACCAAAATGACGCAGAGGATAACGATTGGGAACTTCACCTATATATAGACTCTGATGGGCTGCTTCTTCGGGAGATAGTTGCGCTACCAAATGGTGTCCAAAAAAGTTAAAGTCAATACGAATATCATTTTTCCTTGTCGCTTCACAACCTAAAACCTCTGAGTAGAAAAAGAGAGTCTCTTCAATAGACTTGATTGGAATTGATAAATGAATCATATTCATGGGATAAGTACTATTGCACCTTTTGTATTGCGACTTTCGATCATTTCATGGGCCTTTACCGCTTCTTTTAATGGCAAGACCACTTCAATGTCTAAGCGAAATGATGCATCACTTAGAATTTCAAAACTTTCTTTAGCCATTGCTTGTAAATCATTTTTGTCGGCAATGTAGGTTCTAAGGGTAGGTCTACATATCCAAAGGGATTTTGCATGCAATGTTTGTAGGGCAAAATTTTCAACTTGCCCTGATGCTGTACCAAAATTAATGGCAAGCCCCTTAGGTTCTAGACATTTCAATGAATCCATAAAAGTATCTTTACCCACTGATTCGAATACAACTTTTACGCCTTTATTTTTTGTAATAGTTAAGATCTCATCAGCGAAGTTATGCGTTGAATAATTAATCACATGATCTGCCCCTAGAGACTTCACGAATTCCACTTTTTCATCAGATCCTGCGGTTGCAAATACTTCAAGCCCCATTCTTTTTGCCCACTGAACAAGGACTTGTCCAGCGCCTCCGGCAGCAGCATGAATTAATACTTTATCTCCAGCAACAAGAGGACGCATTTGCTTAAGTAAATATTGCGCAGTCATGACGCGTACAAATCCAGCAGCACATCTTTCATCTGATATTGGTTGTGGAATATGAACGAGTCGATCTGAAGCGACTGCAACATGAGAACAATATGTCCCAACTCCAGCATTCGTATAAGTTACACGATCGCCAACCTTTACTTCGGTCACATTTGCACCGATGGCTTCAACAATACCAACTCCGTGAACACCTGTGATAAAAGGCGGTTCAGGATTGTGGGCATGTGATTGTCCTGCTCTAAGATAAATATCTACATAATTAACCCCAATAGCAGTTTGACGAATTAAAGCTTCATTAGCTTGGGGTATAGGCATTTCCATTTCTGAATAAACCATGACCTCTGGACCGCCAAGTTGAGTCACCATCATGGCGTAGCATGAATGATCCATGTTGTCTCCCATATTTTTAGTTTTAATAAATTTAACATATTAAATATTTGATTAATGCTAGTTTTAGTAGATACCCTTATAGATACCTTTTAAAAATGCAAAAAGCCTGAAAGTGTAAAAACTTTCAGGCTTTAATAAATAATTAAAATTATTTTAGATTCAGCGTTACTTCTATGTTTCCGCGAGTAGCGTTGGAGTAGGGGCATATTTGATGAGCTGAATTGATTAAATCTTGCGCCACTTCTTTTTCTAGACCAGGCAGATGAATATCTAATTTAACTGCAATACCAAAACCTTGTGGAATGGGACCAATATCAACTGCCGCATCAATACTTGTATCAGCTGGAACGCTTACTTTCTTTTGCGCGGCTACGTGACGTATTGCACCCATGAAACATGCTGAATAGCCTGCTGCAAATAATTGCTCTGGATTAGTGGCTGCGCCTGAACCACCCATTTCTTTTGGAACTGCTAGTTGAACCTCAAGTAATTTATCACTGCTAATGGCTTTACCATCACGACCGCCGGTTGTATGTGTATAAGCTGTATAGATAGTTTTTTCAATTTTTTGCGTCATATTTTTTCCTTTTAAGTTAAGCGAGAATTGCAGGTAATTGGCTTACTAATTTAGCGCGTTCTTTAGTTCCAGAACCCGCTAAAGCAAATCCTAATAATGCATTATTCTCATCAATAAATTTTCCAATGATTCCGTCTTCAATAGTTTCTATTTGCCAAGTTCCAGTAGATCCAGCAGTTGGAGGTGAGACCACAAGAGGAAGTGCTGGAGTTTTTACCATCACTGGCATTGGTGGGTATTCTAAAATCTTGCGTTCCCCAAGAATATTGGCGGCTAATATTTTTGCTGAATGCATGATTGGCATTACGTAAGGCAATACAAGCTCTTCGATTTCTACACAATCGCCAATTGCAAAAATATCAGCATCACTTGTTTGCATCATGCGATTTGTTTTAATGCCCCTTTGAGTTTCTAGACCAGCATCGATTGCCAATTTAATCTTTGGCATTAAACCAACTGCACTTAATACAAGATCAACTTCTGTGAAACTACCATTATCAAAAACAACTTGATAACGATTTGTATCAGATCTTCGAACTTCTGTAGTTGATTTTTGTAAATGCCAAACAACTCCTAAAGCCTCTAGCTTTTCTCGCAAAACATCAGCAATCTCAGTCGGTAAGAGTCTGCCAAGTGCTTGAGAAGATAAATCAATCACCTCAACCACATAACCACCAATACTTAGGTCGTTAGCAAATTCACAACCTATTAATCCAGCACCTAATATTGCTACTCTTGAATTAGGCGCTAATTTTTCTCTGAATATGGCGTAATCAGATATTTGATTGATCGACAAAATATCATCCACTCCATCCCCTAATAATTTCAAACGGATAGGATCTGCTCCAGTTGCCAAAATTAATTTTGAATAGCCAAGCTTAGTAACTGTTCCAGAGGATTCGATTTCAATGGAGTGAAGCTTTGCATCGATTGACGTAACTTTCGTGTTTGCACGAAGGTCAAACTTCAATTGATCGATCATTTTCTCTTTTGGAGTGGTAATCAATTGACTAGCATTTTTTTGATTAGCAAATGCTGTTGACAGCATCGGTTTGGAATAAAAATCACCATCTTCTTCGGTAATAAGCGTTATTTTTATTTCAGGGTCGAGTTTACGAATCTCTCTTAAACTTGTATAAGCAGCTAACCCACTACCAATAATGACAATTGAAGCATCCATATTTAAATCCCTTTTTATGATTTAATTACTACCATTTCAAAATCAGACTTGGCAACACCACAATCAGGACAGCTCCAATCATCTGGTATTTTTTCGAAAGGTGTTCCTGGCGCAATACCATCTTCTGGTATACCTTTTGCCTCATCATAAATAAAGCCACAAACTATACATTCCCAAGTTTTCATCATATTTCCTTTCTGTGTTTATAAATTAGCGTGAAGCATTCAATTGGTTTAAAGCTTGTTGGTAATGATTTGCATGACGCTCTTCAACTTTAGCAAGAGCTGCAAAGCGTTTAGCTGCTTTAGCTAATACAGCCTTAAATTGCTCTGCATGAATCTTTGATTCTGCGATTTGCTCATCAATTTCAACGATTGCATCATTATTACCTTCTTCTTCAGCAGTTTTACGAAATCCTGGATACATTTCTGTATATTCGTATGTTTCTCCATCAATTGCGATTTGTAAAGCCTTTGCAGGGGTAATTTGATCTGCCGGATATAAGAGGTCTAAATGTCCAAAGGCGTGGGCAATTTCTTGATCTGCAGTTGCTTCAAACGTTTTAGCAGTTTCTTCATCCCCTTGTGCTCTAGCAAGTTTTGCAAAATATCGATATTTAATATGCGCCATTGATTCTCCAGCAAATGCTGATTCAAGATTTTGATAAGTTTTGATTTCTGGTCGTTTCATTTTAATTCTCCTAAAAGTGGTGAACAATTACTGTTTAACTACTACAGGA
>DAIQPR010000054.1:0-13369 GCA_036787315.1 Polynucleobacter sp.
ATATAAGACTTAAACAAAAGTTCCCTAATTTGTATGAACCTTATGTAACACTTTTTTTGGAGAGATTTATGAAAACACGTCAGGAAGCCGCAGCAGAGATTCAAAAAGACTGGGATACAAACCCACGTTGGCAAGGTATTCAACGAAACTACACGGCAGAAGACGTTGTCCGTTTGCGTGGTTCGTTGCAGATTGAGCACACACTTGCTCGTCGTGGAGCAGAGAAGTTATGGAATATGGTAAATGATGAGGCTTACATTAATTGTTTAGGTGCTTTGACTGGTGGTCAAGCAATGCAACAAGTTAAAGCAGGTATCAAGGCAATTTATTTGTCAGGATGGCAAGTTGCTGCTGATGCAAATAGTGGAGCAGAAATGTATCCAGACCAATCTTTATATCCAGTTGATTCAGTTCCAAAAGTTGTAGAGAGAATCAATAACACATTTAAACGTGCTGATGAAATTCAATGGTCTAAAGGATTAAATCCTGGTGATTCAGGATATATAGATTATTTCGCACCGATTGTTGCTGACGCAGAAGCTGGTTTTGGTGGTGTTTTGAATGGGTTTGAGTTGATGAAATCCATGATTGAAGCTGGCGCAGCTGGAGTTCACTTTGAAGATCAATTAGCATCTGTTAAAAAATGTGGTCACATGGGTGGTAAGGTTTTAGTCCCGACACAAGAAGCTATTCAAAAATTAAATTCAGCTCGTTTAGCTGCAGACGTATTGGGTGTTCCAACTCTCATTCTCGCAAGAACTGATGCTGAGGCAGCTGATTTGTTAACTTCAGATTATGATGCTAACGACAAACCATTTATTACTGGTGAAAGAACTGCTGAAGGTTTCTACAAATCTCGCAAAGGTCTCGATCAAGCTATTTCTAGAGGTGTTGCATATGCTGCATACGCTGACATGGTTTGGTGTGAAACAGGAACTCCTGACCTAGCATTTGCACAAAAATTTGCTGAAGCAGTTCGCTCTAAATATCCAGGTAAATTGCTTGCTTACAATTGTTCTCCTTCATTTAACTGGAGAAAGAACTTGGATGATGCAACGATTGCAAAATTCCAACGTGAGCTTGGCGCAATGGGATATAAGTATCAATTCATTACATTAGCTGGTATCCACTCTATGTGGTACAACATGTATGACTTGGCTCAAGATTATGCTAAGCGTGGTATGTCAGCATATGTTGAGAAAGTTCAAGAGCCGGAGTTTGCAGCACGTGATCGTGGATATTCTTTTGTTTCACATCAGCAAGAAGTTGGTACAGGTTATTTTGATGATGTTACAACCGTTATTCAAGGTGGTAAATCTTCAGTTACAGCATTAACTGGATCAACAGAAGAAGAGCAATTTCACTAAAAGTTACAACATTCACTTATCTGTGAATGAACTGGGACCCGAGGACAAAATCCTCGGGTTTTTTTATATTCGTCAACAATATTTAATGATAGGGCGTTAATATAAGAATAAAGAGGTGAATCGATGGCTTACATATTTGACCCTAGTAAGACTTATCTGCGGATTAAATACAAAGGTGGAAAATTTCGTAAGGGCGAGGGTGAATATCCGGATGTTGACGAAAAAAGACCTCTCACACTCCTAGACGCTGATTTATCAACTCTGTTTCCTTATACAGGGTTTGGAGATACAGTTCCAAATCCAGAGCGATCAAGACCAAGACAAGAGGTTCAGTTGGCAATATTCATGAGAACAATTGTGACGGACAAGCCTTGGGAGGAAGAGTGGTACTCCTTTTGGCGTAGTCATTTTTCAGTCAATGGATATGAACAGGCAGTAGGAGCCTTTTCTCCTCATTGGGAAGAAAATGTTATTCGAAGGTTTGCTTGGGGTAATTTTAGAGAGTTTCTAGAAGCACAAGCGACTCATCCAGCTATGTTGTATTACCTGAATAATCGAAGCTCAAGGGCTGGAAGTGCGAATGAAAATTTTGCTAGAGAGTTATTTGAATTGCACACATTAGGAAAAGCTGCTTATTTAAATGACTTATATTCGGATTGGAAAAAAGTCCCTGGTTCAAATATTGGTCAAGCTGAAGGTTATATTGATCAGGATGTTTATGAAGCTGCCAGATCATTTACTGGATGGACAGTAGAAGACGGAACGAATCTTGGTGGTAAATCCAATCTACCAACTACTGGTAAATTTATTTATATTGAATCCCGCCACGATAATTATCAAAAAAGAGTTTTAGCAACAGAATTTCCTCCTTATGCCGGTGCAATGCGTGATGGTAGAAAAGTATTAGATTTGTGTGCAAACCATCCAGCAACAGCAAAGCATTTGTCACTTAAGTTAGTTCGTCATTTTATTTCGGATCAAGCACCTCAGGAAATTGTTCAAAGAATCGCAAAAGTATGGAATGAGCAGAGATCTAATCCTGCACAATTAAAAATCGTTTTTGAACAACTACAAAAAGAAGCAAAAGTTTTACCTCCAGAGCAAAAACAAAAGGCACTCAGTGCATATCGTTTGGCGGCAAAATTTATAAGAGCGGCTAACATTCCTTTCAATATTGGAGAAGGTCAAATTATTGGCATCATTGATAGCGCTGGAGTTCCTCCTTATGGATGGTCTACTCCTGATGGTCCTCCTAATACAATTCCGTGGGTTTTGTCTTCAGCATACATAAGGCAAAGAATGACTGTGGTACAGGGATTAGCTGAAAATTGGTGGGGTACTGGTCAGTGGGATCCATTCGTAGGTACTAAGCCTAATCGAACATATCGTGAATTATTAGCAAGGTGGGAACTTGTATTGTTTAGTAAACCAAGACCTGAGTTGAGTCAGACTCTACTGGTCAATGCAATGATAGATCCTAGTGACAACATCAATGACGTTAAGAAGGCATGTAAATTAATTGGAATATTGGCATGCTCTCCGAGTTTTCAGACTGAAGTCATATTACCTGCTGTCTTAAATAGCTAGGGGACATTTTATGAATCGAAGACAGTTTATACAATCGACTGGTTTAACAACATTAGGATACCTCTCTGGTATCCAACAGTTTGCGCTTGCACAAACGCCAACAGCTATGAAGTCTGCAACACAAAATGGACCATTTATCATTTTATTTTTAAGAGGTGGTGCAGATGGATTGAGTATTCTTTCGCCTCTTGAAGATAGTAATTTTTTAGCTGCAAGACCACCTCAAATGCTTTTTGAGCAAAACTCAACGATAGTAAGTTCAGGAAGCATGAAATGGTATTGGCATCCCTCTGCAGCACCTTTGGCGCAATTAATGGAATCCAAACGTTTAGTGCCATGGCATGCAGTAGGTCTTAGCAATGAAACACGTTCCCATTTTGAAGCTCAAGAAATGATGGAAAGGGGTGTCGAAAGTTTGCAAAATCTGCCGGACAATCTTGGGGTGATTTCAAGGATAGCTTCATTATCTTCTGGTGATAAAGGGTTTTTATTTGCTGGAAGTAATTCATTACCAAGAGCATTTCAAGGCAATATTCCTTCGATGGCCATCAAAGATCTTCAAAATGGAGTTCCATTTCCGGGAGGGCCAGACCAACTAAAAATTATTGAAAGCCTAGTTGCCGCAGACCGGAATCATCCTGCAGCTAAAAGTATTCAAGACACATTAGAGTATTTGAATAAAATCCAGCGAGTTCTCATCAATGGTGAAAAGAGAGTTAAGTCATATGAGTCTTTAGGGCAAGCAAGTTATCCAAATACAGATCCTGGTATTGGCTTAAGATCTGTAGCTCGTTTAATACAAGCAAATATTGGATTACAGTATGCTTGGGTTGACCATGGTGGATGGGACATGCATGAAGGGCAACCCCAACGCATGAATCAAGTTTTGAATCAATTAAGTCAAGGATTATTGGCTTTTGATCAAGACATGCAAGCCCAGAACAAAAAATATACTTTAGTTGTTTTAACAGAGTTTGGTCGACGTTTTAGAAGTAATAATAGTAATGGTACGGACCACGGTCATGGTGGTTTAGCGATGGTGCTTGGAAGTCAAATTCCAAAGATACAAATGATGGGAAAATGGCCTGGCTTAAATGATGCTGATTTAGATCGTGGAGTTGATTTAGCAGTTACAACAGCTTATTCAGATGTGATTCAAGAGGCTCTTAATTGGTCTCGCTTGAATTAATCATGAAGATGATCAATCTTGTAAACTGTTGTTATGAATGATTCCAATTGTCACCTTTGCACCCATGATGGTGGAGAAATACTTGTCGCAAATTCTTTTTTAAGAATTATTGCGCCACATGAGCCAGAGTTCCCAGGCTTGATAAGAGTTGTCTGGCATGATCATATCGCTGAAATGACAGATCTTTCATTTGAACATCGTCAAGCGATGATGGAGATTGTTTTTCATGTTGAAGGATTGGTTCGTGAAGTTCTTAAACCACACAAAATAAATTTAGCAAGTTTTGGTAATTTTGTACCTCATTTACATTGGCACATTATTCCTAGGTGGGAAGATGATTCATACTTTCCTGAGTCAATATGGGGTAAAAAATTACGTGAAATTTCTGAGGCTTTATTAAAACAAAGACATGAGCAGGCTGAAGATTTATACACAGCTATACGTGAATTTGATTTTAGGAGCAAATACAATGGCTAAATTGATGACTTTAGCCCAAAGAGAATCTTTTTTTGCTACTTTACAAAAGATTAATCCTCATCCTAAAACGGAATTAGAGTACAGCTCGGAGTTTGAGTTATTAACTGCAGTATTGTTATCAGCACAAGCAACAGATGTATCTGTTAATAAAGCAACGCGTCAGTTATTCAAAGTCGCAAATACACCTCATGCGATTCTTAAACTTGGGGAAAAGAAGCTCATTAAACATATTCAAACTATTGGGCTTTATAAATCAAAGGCTAAGCACCTATTACAAACTTGTCACATCTTAGTAGAGCAACATCAAGGTATAGTGCCTCAAACTCGAGAAGAATTAGAGGCATTGCCAGGGGTAGGTCGTAAAACAGCAAATGTTATTTTGAATACTGCATTTGGTCAGCCAACGATGGCAGTAGATACCCATATTTTTCGTGTATCCAACAGAACAGGACTGGCACCTGGAAAAGATGTTTTAGCAGTTGAAAAAAACTTGTTAAAAAGAATCCCCGAACACTACATCATTAACGCCCATCATTGGCTAATTTTAATAGGCAGATATATATGCAAAGCGCGTAAACCATTATGTGCGAGCTGTCCTGTTTCTCCAGTTTGCCAATATAAAGATAAATTATTAGAAGATGTATAACCCTTCCAAAGATCAAGTTCGAGAGTTTTTTTGTACTGCATGGCAAAAACATCAGCAAAGTGGTGTGCTAACGCCTTTAGAGTCAATCGCAACACGATGGATGGTAGAGCATCCAGAATATCACTCGATCTTAGAAAATGTTGAGGAAGCAAAAGAAAAGGATTTTTCTGTTGAGAATGGACAAACAAATCCTTTTTTGCACTTATCCATGCATATGAGTTTATCTGAGCAAGTCCAGATAGATCAGCCGGCAGGGATTCGTCATATTTGCCAAGAGCTTAAAATGAAATCTGGTGATGAACATGTGGCACATCATCAAATGATGGAATGTTTAGGCAAAGTGTTGTGGGAGTCTTCAAGAAATGGCTCACAGCCAGATATGCAACTTTACCTGGAATTACTACACAATTTACTTTGAATCTCGAGCTAATAATTGTGCTTTTGCACGCGCCACTGCAGCTTCGATGATTGCTTTTTTACGGGCTTTTTCATCAATATTCTCTTGAGAAGAAGGGCTTTCAGATTGGATGGTTTTTAATTTGGCTGCAGCTTTTGCAGTTTGTCTTTTTAATAAATCTTCTTTTTCTCGCTCTAGACGAATTTTTCTTGATTCATATTGATTCTTTGCTGTTTGTGCTTGAAATTCTGACCAAGCATCCCATCCTGTAAGAGAATCAGTAATAGGTATCATTGTTATGCAGTCTACTGGGCAGGGTGGGACGCAAAGGTCACAACCGGTACAGCGCTCTTTGACAATAAAATGTAATTGTTTTGGAGCTCCAACGATCGCATCAACTGGGCATGCTTGAATACAGAGTGTACAACCAATACATTCATTTTCGCGAATAAATGCAATAGGTCTTGGTCTCTCAATACCGCATTCAGGATTAAGTGGTATAGGAGATTTACCAAGTATTTTGGCAAGTCGAAAAATACCCTCAGATCCTCCGGGTGGACATCGATTATGATCTGCTTCGCCTTTTGACATAGCGGATGCATATTCAAAGCAATTTGGGAAGCCGCATTTGGTACATTGTGTTTGAGGCAAAGCCTCATCTAATTGTTTTAACAAATTCGATGAGGCTTCTTGCAAAGAAATAGTATTCAAGCTTTACTGATTAGCGCTGGTTTTTCTACTAACGCGCGTTGTGTTTTTCACGCTTGGTGAAGCAGTTTTCTTTGTCGCAGTAGCAGTCACTTTTTTTACTGCAGTTTTTGGAGTAACAGATGCTTTTTTAGCCACGACAGGTGCATCTGAGTGAGCACGGATAAAGTCAGAAATTTTCGGATATACAATTTCACGCCAACGACGACCTGAAAATATACCGTAATGTCCTGCACCTTTAACTTCAAAAGCTTCTTTACGAGTTTTAGGAATGCCAGCACACAAATCAATTGCAGCAGTAGTTTGACCGCTGCCAGAGATATCATCAAGCTCACCTTCAATTGCTAGAAGAGCGGTTGATTTAATATCTTGTGGGCGAACTAGTTGGCCATTTACTTTCCAAGTACCTTTAGGCAGAGCGAAATCTTGGAAAACAGTTTTGATAGTTTCTAAATAATAAGCAGAATCCATGTCAAGCACTGCGTTATATTCATCATAAAATTTACGATGCGCTTCAGCATCCGATGTGTCGCCTTTTAATAAATCCTGGAAATAATCCCAATGTGAGCGCATATGGCGGTCAGGATTCATAGCAACGAAACCTGCGTGTTGTAAAAATCCTGGATAGACTTTACGACCTGAACCTGGATGATTTGGAGGAACAATATAAATTACATTGTTCTCAAACCATTCGAACGATTTTGTCATTGCTAATGAGTTGACTGCAGTGGGTGATTTACGTGCATCAATTGGCCCACCCATCATTGTCATGGTAACTGGAGTTTTCTCACCATTGCTAGCCATTAATGAAATTGCTGCAAGCACTGGAACAGTTGGTTGGCATACAGAAATTACATGTAAATTATCTGCGCCAATAAAGCGAATAAATTCCTGAACATATGCAACATAATCATCAAGGTGGAATTTTCCATCTGAGGCAGGAACTAAGCGTGCATCAATCCAATCTGTAAGATAAACCTTGTGATTTTGTAATAAAACGCTAACAGTATCTCTTAAAAGAGATGAGTGATGACCCGAAAGAGGGGCAACAACAAGAACAATGGGTTCTTGCTTCATCGCTTTAATCACTTCAACGTCATCAGAGTAACGTTTAAAGCGAATTAAATTACAAAAAGGTTTTTGGAGTGAAGTAAATTCTGTCACTGTTACTTTTTTACCTTGAACTTCGATATTTCTTATACCGAATTCTGGCTTTTCGTATTCCTTACCTAAGCGGTACAAGAGCTCATATCCTGCTGCAATTCTTTGCGATACAGGATAGTAAGAAAGCGGATTATTGGGGTTACTAAAAGCTTTAGCAGTTGTTTGTGCCCAAGAACTAAGGGGCTCTAGCATCGCACGTTGGAACTCTTGGAGTTGATACAGCATAACGTCAATCCTTTAGAACAAATGAAGTAACTTGATTATAAATAAACCTTAGACTCAATATATATTGCAACGCAACAACGCAATATTACACTACTTCATTGTTCAATTTGATGATTTTTATATGTCAATCAACTAATTTTAAAAAATCCCTTATAAAACAGCTGCAATTGCTTTTGCAACGTGACCAATATTTTTAGTATTTAAAGAAGCAACACATATTCTCCCGGTACTAACAGCATAGACTCCGTGATCTTTGATTAAGCTATCAACTTGATCTTTAGTCAGTCCTGTATAAGAGAACATACCTCTTTGAGCTGCAATAAATGAAAAGTCTTTAGTTGCACCAGCTGATTTAAGTTCTGCAATGAGTTGTGTACGCATTTGTTTAATTCTGTCGCGCATTTCAGCTAATTCTTCTTCCCACATGGCTTTGAGTTCGGTGGAATTCAAAACTAAAGAAACAATAGCACCACCATGGGTTGGAGGATTTGAGTAGTTAGTACGGATGACTTTTTTAACTTGAGAAGCTACGCGCTGTGACTCGTCTGCACTTTGTGTCACGATGGTTAAAGCACCAACGCGTTCGCCATATAAAGAAAAAGATTTGGAAAACGAACTTGATATAAAGAAGGATAAACCTGATTGCGCGAATAAACGCACAGCAATACCATCTTCATAGATACCATCTGCAAATCCTTGGTAGGCCATATCCAAAAATGGAATTAGATTTTTTTGTTTACAGATTTCAACTACTTCTTGCCATTGCTCATTGCTCATATCAGCACCAGTAGGGTTATGGCAGCAAGCATGTAGTACAACAACGCTATCAGCAGCGAGTTGGTTTAAGAATTCTTTCATTGCTGAAAAATTAACACCTCGTGTTTGTGCATCATAGTATGGGTAATTAACCACTGTGAAACCAGCACCTTCAAACAAACCACGATGATTTTCCCAACTTGGATCACTGATTGCAACTTGTGTATTTGGTTTTAAGCGCTTAATAAAATCAGCTCCAACTTTTAACGCACCCGTACCACCAAGACCTTCAAAAGTAACTGCTCTTTGATTTCGAATCAATTCGCTATCATTACCAAATATCAAAGCTTGCACTGCGCTGTTATACGTTGCAATACCTTCAATTGGAAGATATCCACGTGATTTAGGATTCTCTAAAATTTGTTTTTCTGCTACTTGAACTGCTCTTAGTAAAGGAATTTTTCCCTCATCCGTGAAATACACTCCAACACCTAGATTAACTTTAGTAGTTCGAGTGTCAGCATTAAATGTTTCATAAAGACCAAGAATAGGATCACGAGGAGCGAGTTCAACAGAGGAAAAGAGATTCATAGAGTATTTAAGGATTCATTTAGGATTTAAAAATAGTTCAAAGTTTTCAAATGATGACTCATATGAAAGCTTCACACAAAATAAAACTACAAAAAACTGCAATAATGTAAGACTTCACAAACATTAATAATTCTATTTTAAACAAACTCTCATGGCATCGCGACAATCGAAGGGGAAAAGTGGCAAATCAGAGCGGGCCGCTCCGATTGCAGCTCCTCAATTGGATGAGTCTAAATTCGTAGAATTTCCTAATTCACCCTATAGGTTGTATCAACCTTTTTTACCTGCAGGTGACCAGCCAGCGGCGATACATGGCCTTGTAGAGGGGGTTAATGATGGTCTATCTTTTCAAACCTTGCTTGGTGTTACTGGGTCCGGAAAAACTTACACTATGGCAAATGTTATTGCGCGTGAAGGTCGTCCCGCGATTATATTTGCACCGAATAAAACTCTAGCAGCACAGTTATATAGTGAGTTTAGGGAGTTTTTTCCTAAAAACGCTGTTGAGTATTTCGTCAGTTACTATGATTATTATCAGCCTGAGGCATATGTTCCCCAGAGAGATTTATTTATTGAAAAAGATTCCTCGATTAATGAACATATAGAGCAAATGCGACTTTCTGCCACGAAGAGTTTGCTAGAAAGACGCGACGTTATTATTGTGGCGAGTGTGTCAGCGATCTACGGTATTGGTAATCCAGGTGATTATCACAAAATGGTATTAACGCTAAGACAAGGCGACAAATTATCCCAAAGCGATGTGGTGAAGCGTTTAGTTTCAATGCAATACGAAAGAAATGAGATTGATTTTTCACGTGGTACTTTTCGTGTAAGAGGGGATACGATTGATATTTTCCCAGCGGAACATAACGAGCTTGCGGTGAGGTTGGAACTATTCGATGATCAAGTTGATAGTTTGCAGTTCTTTGACCCCTTGACAGGAAAGGTTAAGCAAAGGATTTCTCGCTTTACTGTCTATCCGGGCTCTCATTACGTAACTCCTAGAGAGACAGTTTTACGTGCTGTTGAGGACATTAAGGTGGAGCTTCGTGAGAGACTAGCTGAGTTAATTTCTCAGAATAAGCTTGTTGAAGCGCAGCGTTTAGAGCAAAGAACGCGATTTGACCTTGAAATGTTGGCAGAGTTGGGTTTTTGTAAAGGCATTGAAAATTATTCAAGACATTTATCAGGCGGGAAACCTGGTGATGCTCCTCCAACTTTGATTGATTATTTACCTCAAGATGCGTTGATGTTTTTGGATGAGTCACATGTTCTTATTGGTCAATTTAATGGGATGTATAACGGTGACCGTGCAAGAAAAGTTACTTTAGTCGATTTTGGATTTAGATTACCTTCTGCATTAGATAACCGACCTTTGAAATTCGTCGAATTTGAATCCAAAATGCGCCAAACAGTTTTTGTAAGCGCAACACCAGCAGATTATGAAAATACGAAGTCAGGTAATGTCGTAGAGCAGGTTGTTCGTCCTACTGGTTTGATTGACCCAGAAATACAAGTTTTGCCTGCTACTACTCAGGTGGATGATCTTCTTGATCAGATTAAACAACGTGTGGCTGTAACTGAACGCGTTCTTGTTACTGTTTTAACTAAAAGAATGGCAGAGCAACTAACTGATTTTTTATCTGACAATGGTGTAAAGGTCCGATATGTTCACTCTGACATTGACACCGTAGAACGTGTTGAGATTATTAGAGATCTCCGCTTAGGTATGTTTGATGTATTGGTTGGTATTAATTTACTGCGTGAAGGACTAGATATTCCAGAGGTTTCACTCGTAGCAATTTTAGATGCTGACAAAGAGGGCTTTTTGCGTTCCGAAAGAAGCTTGATTCAGACCATTGGACGAGCAGCTAGAAACATTAACGGGAAAGCTATTTTGTATGCAGACCGTATTACGGGGTCGATGGAAAGAGCAATAGCGGAGACACAGCGTCGAAGAGCTAAGCAAACAGCCTTTAATCTAGAAAATGGCATAACGCCAGTAGGGGTAAATAAACGTATTAAGGACATCATTGATGGTGTTTACGACGTTGATGATGAGAAGGCGCAGTGGCAGTCTCAAAAGGAAAAAGCTAAATACGAAGATATGACCGAGAAGGAATTATCTAAAGAAATTAAGCGCTTAGAGAAAGAGATGCAAGAATTTGCCCGTAATCTGGAGTTTGAGAAAGCAGCTCAAACCCGAGATCGCCTTACTAAGGTCAGAGCTATGGCCTTTGGTGCTTTAACGCCTGATCATCCCATTTAATAGTTCCGAGAAAATTACTCGGGTATTTGGTATACTTGAGTTAATCCGTCAGGTATTACCCATATTTACGGAGAGGTTTAGAGGGGCCAGAAACCAATCTGGATTTTAGCTAAATTATTGAAAGATAGAGAAAAAATGAGATTAACAACTAAAGGTCGTTTCGCAGTAACAGCGATGATAGATTTGGCAATGCGCCAGTCTGAAGGACCAGTTACCTTAGCTGGTATTAGCAAAAGACAAAAGATTTCCTTGTCTTATTTAGAGCAACTTTTCGGAAAATTACGAAGAGACAATATTGTTGAGAGCACCCGTGGTCCTGGTGGCGGATATTCTCTTTGTAGGGAGGGCAGCACAATTACAGTTGCGGACATCATTATTGCTGTCGATGAGCCACTAGATGCTACTCAGTGTGGTGGCAAAGGTAATTGTCATGGACAAGAAGATAATCACATGCAATGTATGACACATGACTTGTGGACAAATTTAAATAAAAAGATGGTTGAATATTTACAATCAGTCACATTAAGTGATTTGGTTTTAGAGCAGGAAAAGCGCCAAGCCAAAGTGGTATCCCCATTTTTGCAACAAAATAAACCTGCACAGATTTCACCTGAAAAATTAAAAGCATTAAGCGTGGTTGATGCTAAGTCAATCAAAAAAGACGCTGCGCCAAAGCGTTTTATTGTGAATTCTGTTTTTAACCTCGCACAACAAAACTAAATATTTAGAGAAAATTATGAGCCAACATAACACCCCAGTTTTAAATCCTTTGCCGATGTTTAGTGCAAGGCATTTCCCTGTTTATATGGATTATTCAGCAACCACTCCAATTGATCCAAGAGTAGTCGACAAGATGATTCCATTTTTGCGTGAGCAATTCGGTAATCCAGCTTCAAGAAGTCACGCCTATGGTTGGGAGGCTGAAGAAGCTGTTGAGGAAGCTCGTTCTGAGGTAGCCAAGCTTGTTGGCGCTGATCCTCGTGAAATTGTGTGGACCAGTGGCGCCACTGAAAGTATTAATTTAGCAATTAAAGGCGCTGCCGAGTTCTACAAAGATAAAGGGCGTCATATTATGACCCTGAAAACTGAGCATAAAGCAACTTTAGATACATGTAGAGAGTTAGAAAGACATGGATTTGAGGTTACTTATTTAGATGTTCAAGAAAATGGTTTATTGAATCTTGATTACTTTAAGAGTCAAATCCGACCTGACACTATGTTAGTTTCCATTCTTTTTGTAAATAATGAGATTGGTGTAATTCAAGACATAGCATCGATTGGTGAAATATGTCGTGAAAAAGGCATTATTTTTCATGTGGATGCTGCTCAAGCAACTGGTAAGGTAGAAATTAATCTTGCGGATTTAAAAGTAGATCTGATGAGTTTTTGTGCTCACAAGACCTACGGTCCTAAGGGTGTTGGAGCCTTATTTGTAAGACGTAAACCAAGAATTCGTATAGAAGCTCAAATTCATGGCGGTGGTCATGAAAGAGGTATGAGATCTGGAACTCTTCCAACCCACCAAATTGTTGGAATGGGAGAAGCATTCCGTTTGGCTAGAATTGAAATGGGTACTGAAAACGAACGCATTCGTATGTTACGTGATCGTTTATGGGCTGGTTTATCCACAATTGAAGAAGTTTATTTGAATGGTGATTTAGAACATAGAGTTCCCCATAATCTCAATGTGAGTTTTAATTATGTTGAGGGTGAGTCTATGTTGATGGCACTTAAAGATGTTGCTATTTCATCAGGTTCAGCATGTACTTCTGCATCATTAGAGCCTTCTTTTGTTCTAAGAGCCTTGGGGCGTAATGATGAGTTAGCGCATAGCTCAATTCGTTTTACTGTTGGCAGGTTTACGACTGTCGAAGAAGTAGATTTTACGATTGAGTTAATTAAAAATAAAATTGCAAAATTAAGAGAGCTTTCTCCTTTGTGGGAGATGTATAAAGATGGTATCGATTTGAGTACCATTCAATGGGCAGCGCAC
>DAIQPR010000216.1:0-2924 GCA_036787315.1 Polynucleobacter sp.
CCATTTACCAGTCATTGGAATAAATGTTTCGTTGGTGTCATGGTTGTGCATCATTGGGCCAAAGCCTGGTTTACATTCACAAAAACCTATATTGAAACCTTCACTGATTTTGATAGCAGAGTTTTCAGAAGCATCCGCACCAACTGGAGATTCAACTTCAGGGCCACCTTTACCTTTTGGAGGTTGAAAACCAACAGCGTTAAACAGTTTTCGATAGGCTGAAGGGTACTCGCTATCGATTAAGCCAGTATCAAAACCTTTTAAATCTTTAAAAAATGCAATTCTTTTGCGCATTTCTTCTTTTGTTACACGTATTTCTGGTAACCCCATCATCATCTCCTAATATTTTTTAGTTTTATTAAGTGTAGTGCTTTTCCAACCTTACATCAAATACTCTAATATAAAAACAGTTTGGTTTTCAACCTGTGGTAGATTATTTAGAATTTAATTATAAAGAGATTAGTTCATGGGATTACCTTTTCCTTTTACAGCAATAGTTGGTCAAGAAGAAATGAAGTTGGCCATGACTTTAACCACTGTAGATCCTAGTATTGGTGGGGTCTTAATTTTTGGAGATCGTGGAACTGGTAAATCTACCATGGTTCGATCTCTTGCAGCGATGTTACCCCCGATGAAAGCTGTCGAATCCTGTAGGTATTATTGCGATCCACTGTCCCCTCAATTATGTAGTGAGTGTTTGGCAAGGCAGCAGGCTGGACAAAAGCTTAATTCGCAATGGATACAATCTCCAGTTGTTGATTTGCCACTTGGGGCAACAGAAGATCGTATTGTTGGATCTTTAGATATTGAAAAAGCTTTAACGCAAGGAATTAAATCCTTTGAGACAGGTCTTCTTGCAAAAGCTAATCGTGGATATTTATATATAGATGAAGTCAATTTATTAGAAGATCACTTAGTAGATTTATTAATTGATGTAGCGGCATCAGGCGAAAATTTGGTGGAGCGTGACGGTTTAAGTATTCGGCATCCTGCGAAATTTGTTTTGATAGGAAGTGGCAACCCTGAAGAAGGTGAGTTACGACCTCAGTTATTAGATCGATTTGGATTATCAGTAGAGGTTAGAACACCTAAAGATGTTCAAAGTAGAATTGAGATTATTAAAAGAAGAGAGCGCTTTGAACGTGACCCAATTGGATTTACACAAGAGTGGGATCATGAGCAAAAAGAATTACAAGAAAAAATTATTGCAGCGCGTAAGAGATTACAAAAAGTTACCGTTAGCGATGATATTTTGATAGATGCATCTTCATTGTGTTCTCATTTGGGATCAGATGGTTTACGCGGTGAGTTAACGATTATGCGTGCTGTGAGAGCTTTGGCGGCTTTTGAAAATAAAAAAGTTGCCACAAGAAATCATTTGCGCGTTATTGCGCCTTATGCACTGCGTCATCGCTTAAGAAGAGATCCACTCGATGATACCGGTTCAACTGTTCGCATTGAGCGTGCAATACAAGAAGTTTTACCTTAACTTAAGGATATTTCTTGTTGGCGACTCAGACTCAACAAAACAAATGGCTAGATGCGTGTTTAATCGCGCAACTTATTACAATCAATCCTCGGGGACTGGGCGGTGTTTGGTTTAAATCTAGCGCTGGTCCTGTAAGAGATCAATGGTTTACTTTTCTGCAAAATAGCATTGCAGGTCAAATTCCTTATAGAAAAATTCCTCCTCAAACGGATGAGCTTGCTCTAATGGGTGGTATAGATATATTTCAAACCTTACAATTTCAAAAAAAAGTTTATTCGCAAGGAATACTAGAGCAAATAAATGAAGGTATTCTTGTGTTGACTATGGCGGAGCGCCTTGAAAGACATACTGCTGCATTGATTACCCAAGCATTTGATCTTAATCAGTTTGGCTTAGTTGCTATAGATGAGAGCATTCATTCTGAAGAGGAGCAATTACTCCCACGTATTCAAGATCGATTAGCCTTTATGATTCAGTTAGATGATCTATCCTATAAGGACTGTCAAATTGAGAATATTCAAATTGATGTTCTGAAAATCAGAAATCTTTCATCAAAGATTGAGATCCCAGAACTGGCTTTAGAGGCAATCATTACTGCAGCTAACGGACTTGGAATACATTCCATTAGAGCCATATCATTTGCAATTCAGGCTTCTAAGTCATTGGCTGCATTAAGAGGTTCAGATGAATTATCTTCTGAGGATATTCGAACTGCAACGAGACTTGTTTTTAGTCATCGAGTAAGAACTTTGCCAAAAGAAAAAAGCGAAGAGGAAAATATATCCAAAGAAGAGCCTCAAACTGATTCTTCTCCAGAATCGCAAGAGGATATATCGCAAAATCATGATTCCAGTGATCAGCAGAGTCAAAATACGATATCTAAAGAGCAATTAGAAGACATGATTATTGAGGCCAGTAAAGCTTACTTACCGCAAAACATATTAGAGTTTATCAACAATGGTAAAAGTTCATCTGGCTCAAAGAATCAAGAGCAAGGCAAGCTTGGAGAGCAAAAAAAAGGTGCTCAAAGGGGGCTACGATTACCTTCTCGACAAGTTAAATTCGATCGCAGTAAGAAGATTGATTTATTGAAAACAATTCAAGCTGCTATTCCATGGCAAACCATTAGAAACTCACAGCAAAATGCAATTAACTCTCCAGTGCAATTAAAGATTCAGGCACAAGATATTTACCTCAAGCAGTTTATGCAAAGAAGTACAACGGTTACTTTATTCGTTGTTGATGCTTCGGGCTCTTCTGCAAAAGAGCGCTTAGGAGAGGCTAAAGGTGCTGTCGAACTACTTCTTGCGCAGTGTTATATACGTCGAGATCAGGTTGCAATGATGACCTTTAGGGCGAATAAGGTTGATTTAACATTGGCTCCAACACGTTCTCTTGTAAGAGCCAAAAGAATGCTTTCAGCAATGCCTGGAGG
>DAIQPR010000055.1:0-13180 GCA_036787315.1 Polynucleobacter sp.
CATGGGAGTAGGCGTTTTTAACTCCTGCGCAAAAATTGCCACTCTAAGTTCCTCAAATTGCCATCGAATATCTTCTCTCTGGGTATTTTGTTGTTGATTTGAATCGAAATTCTTCAGTATTTGTATATATTGCCTATAAATCTTATTTAATTGCAACTGGTTTTCTTGATCTCTAGCAAGACTTGATCGCATTTTTTCAATTCGTACCAAAATCCCCTTTAAATAACGTGGAATATGAGTTAATTGCTCATATTTGGTCTGTGATACAAATTGAGAATGAATAAGCCCCTTAAATTGATATTCGATATCTTCATGAGCCGTTTTGGAAATAGCTTTAATGGAAGTAATTTTTTTATTTAATTCATTGGTAATCTCTAAACATTGCAATACTTGCTTTGCAATATCTTGAGCAATTAAAGAAATCTTCGATTTCGCCCCCAGCATTCTTTCTTTAAACTCTACTTGATTTTTGGGTAAGGGTTCAAACAAACAAGATCGCTCGATTGCCATATTCAAAATCTGTTGCATTAACTCATCATGATTTCCTATCTGCATATATAAGAGACCTATTTCTCGAGCGCCAGGAAGTTGCTTTTGAAGAAGTTTTAAGGTCTCTTTATGAAATATTAAACATAAACGTCGAATACCCTGAAAGTGTATGGTTCGCGCTTCTTGTGGGTCATCAAATACATTTAATTCACAATGTGTTTGCATGTCTTGTAAAGCTGGATAACCATAAAATACTTGTTGTCCTTTTTTAATTTCAAGCATTTCAGGCAATTCGCCAAAGGTCCAATCAATAATTTTTATAGATGAGGTTTGATCGTTCGTAGTAACTGGATGAACTGTATTTTGTGAATCTTGACCTTTTGTACTACTTACCTTATGAATGACAGATTGCCCCACTTCTTGAAAAATTGCACGTGCATCTACAGCATATTGTGATCTTAACTTTTGTAAGTTTCGTTCTAAATCTAACTGTCGACCATGTTCGTCCATCACCCGATAATTCATCATGCAATGAAATGGAATATTTTCCAATCTAAAATCATTACGATGAACTATAACTTGTGTTTTTTCCCTAATTTGGTTTATTAAGGAATCTATTAAATCTCCTTTTCCAAATTGATTTTTCTCTAACCATTCATCAACACAATTCTTAGAAAATTCAGGTAAAGGTACGCAATGTCTACGAAGTTTTTGCGGTAAAGACTTTAGAAGAACATGAATTTTCTCAACACATAAGCCTGGGACTAGCCAAAAACACTTTCTTTCATCAACTTGATTAATTAATGCTAGTGGCACAATCAATGTAACCCCGTCTTTGGGAGAACCAGGCTCAAAATGATATGTAAGATCTAATTGCGTCCCCATCATTTGCATTTTTTTGGGGTAACGATCATCACTTATATTAGATGCCTCATGACGCATTAAGTCTTTTTTACTCAACAGTAATGTTTCATGATGCTCTGGATTTTTATCAAGATAAGCTTGTAATGACCCTCTACTTAAAACGCTCTCAGGTAAGCGCTGATCATAAAAATTAAAAATAATTTCATCACTAACTAAAACATCTAATCTTCGTGAACGATGCTCTAGCGCCTCTACTTGCTGAATCATTTGACGATTTTTCCAGAAGAACTGAAAAGTTTTACCAGTTTGCTTTTGAATTTGAGTAATATCTAATTGACCTAATAGACTTCCCTCAACTAATGCTCTTTGAATAAAAATGGTTCTTGCTTCTAAAGCTTGCATTAATGCAAATTTAACTTTTCTTCCATGGTAAAGAGGTAATCCATATAAGGCACCCTGCTCATGCGCCATTACTTCACCGGTCTTCGAATCCCAAAATGGCTCACTCCATGTTTTTTGCAATCGATGTTGGCAAATACGCTCAACCCAACGAGGTTCAATGTTAGCAATATTTCGGGCGTATAGACGATTGGTTTCAACTAATTCACCAGCAACTATCCATGATTTAGGTCTTTTGAGTAAATGATTACCAGGCCAAATAGTTAGCTTGATTCCCCTCGCACCCTCAAACCAATTATCTTCATCTGATTTTTTAGCAATATTACCCAATAAACCTGTTAGAAGTGAAACATGAATTTGCTCATAGGTTGCTGCTAAGGTATTCATCCGCCATCCCTGAGCAATTAATATTTCTTGTAATTGCTGATGAATATCCCGCCACTCACGCATTCGTCGAGGTGACAAAAAATTCTTTTTACATAATTCATCAAATTGTCGATTGCTTGTTTTTTTATCTAATCCTTGGTGATACCAATCCCATAGCTTAATAAAACTAATAAATTCAGATTGTTCGTCGGCAAAAATTTTATGGGCAAGATCAGCTTGTTGAGCAAACTCCATTGGACGATCACGGGGATCTTGAATTGCCATAGCGCTTGCAATAATTAATACCTCTCTTAGTGCAACTTGCTCTTTAGCTGCCAATAGCATCCTTGAAACTCTTGGATCTAAAGGAAGCTTTGCTAACTCTTTACCAATTTTGGTTAATGCTATCTCGCGTGCACCCTCTTTAAAATTCGACTCTACAGCTCCTAACTCATCCAACAACTGAATACCATCCAAAATGGCTCGACCTGAGGGTGCTTGTATGAATGGGAATTCATCAATTCGTGGAAGATGTAAAGATGCCATTCGAAGAATCACACCCGCTAGTGAGCTTCTTAATATCTCTGGATCAGTGTGTGGAGTTCTTCTTGAAAAATCATCCTCACCATAGAGCCTAATACAAATACCATCGGCAACACGACCACATCGTCCTGCACGCTGATTCGCTGCAGATTGAGAAATAGGCTCAATTTGTAATTGTTCTACCTTACTTCGATAGGAATAGCGTTTAACCCTTGCCGTACCGGTATCCACCACAAAACGAATGCCTGGCACAGTTAATGAGGTTTCCGCAACATTGGTTGCAAGAACAATTCTTCTACCCCGCCCCGTCTGAAAAATACGTTCTTGTTCAGCAACTGATTGACGAGCAAACAAGCTCAATATTTCAGGATGGTAACGCTGCTGCAATACTACATTTTTTCTAAGTAACTCAGTACAATCTCGAATCTCTCGCTCTCCAGGTAGAAAAACTAAAATATCCCCCATCCCTGATACACCTTGGTCCCATAGTTCCAAAATTGCTTCCGATACTCCCTCAGGAATTTCCTTAGAATCTTTGCCACTTTCTTCTAAAGGTCGATAACGTACTTCTACTGGATATAGACGGCCACTAACCTCAATAATGGGTACCTCTTTGCCAAAATTAAAGTGCTGTGCAAATAAAGATGAATCTATCGTTGCAGACGTAATAATTACTTTTAAATCCGGCCTCTTTGGCAATATTTGGCGTAAATATCCCAAAAGGAAATCAATATTTAAACTCCGCTCATGTGCCTCATCAATAATGATGGTGTCATAAGCTTTAAGTAATGGGTCATTTAAAGTTTGAGCAAGTAGGATGCCATCTGTCATCAATTTAATAGAAGCAGTTGAACTAGTTTTATCGTTAAAGCGAACTTGATAACCTACATCTTGTCCAATTGGAGTTCCTAATTCTTCTGCAATTCTTTTTGCTGTTGAAGTCGCTGCGATCCTCCGGGGCTGGGTATGGCCAATCATTTTCCCAGTACCATTCATTTTCCCGCGCCCCATGGCTAAGCAAATTTTGGGTAATTGCGTTGTTTTTCCAGACCCTGTCTCACCACAAACAATGATGACCTGATGCTCTTTGAGAGCATCCATAATGACTTGTCTTTGCCCACTAACGGGTAAAAACTCTGGAAACTCTACTTTTATGTGAGATTTTTCCAACTGATTAAGAGTATTTTTAGCATTTAAATTCATAAGCGTCCTATAATTTTCGCTTATGTCGACAAAATCTACTGAAAACCAACTTCCTGAGGGTGGTGACCCTGATACTTTTCCATTTGTAAGCTGGTTGAGAACAGTTGCGCCTTATATCCATTCTTTTCATGGCAAGACCTTCGTTATTGCCTTTGCAGGAGAGTTAGCTACTGATAGTGAGCTAGAAAATTTAGTCGAAGATATCGCAATGCTGCACGCAATGGGGATGAATATCGTTCTTGTACATGGCTCTCGTCCGCAAATTCAAGAACAATTAGCACTACATTCTATTGAGGCAAGATATGGTCAAGGTCAAATGTTGGGCTATCGTATTACAGATGCCGCAACCATGGAATGTGTCAAAGAAGCCGTAGGTGAACTTCGTCTAGACATTGAGGCTTGCTTTAGTCAAGGATTACCCAATACCCCTATGGCAGGATCAAGAATTTCAGTAATTTCTGGAAACTTTATCACTGCTAGACCTGTTGGAATTGTAGATGGTGTGGATTTTATGCACACTGGTCTTGTACGTAAAGTTGATGCTGAATCTATCAAGATGTCTCTTGAGCATAATAAGATTGTCTTGTTATCTCCTCTAGGATTCTCTCCAACTGGTCAAGCATTCAATCTTGCTTATGAAGATGTTGCATGCTCTACTGCGACAGCTCTTAAGGCGGATAAATTGATCTTCCTATCCAGCGTAGATCGACTTATCGATAAAGAAGGCTTCCCAGTGGCCGAAATTGCTCTTCCAGAGCTCTCTAAGCTTCTTGGAGATCAAGGAATGCCTCCAAGCGAACTACGCTCTTTATTAGCTACAGCCGCAAAAGCTGTAAAGCTAGGTGTCAATCGTGTCCATATACTTCCGCATAATCGTGATGGTGCTGTTTTAGAGGAACTTTTTACCCATGATGGTGTTGGAACAATGATAGTTGCCTCAGATATTGAAAATCTGAGAGAGGCCAATATGGACGATGTTGGTGGCATTTTACAAATAATCTCTCCATTAGAGGAAGAAGGTGTCCTAGCACCAAGAGGTAGATCCGTTATTGAAAGGGATATCTCTAATTTTTCAGTTATTGAACACGACCACGTTATTTTTGGATGTGCTGCCCTCTTCCCATTTTCGAATGGTATGGCTGAACTAGCATGTCTTGCCGTTGATCCCAATACCCAAGGCGTTGGTGATGGGGAACGTCTCTTGAAGAGAGTCGAGGCAAGAGCCAAGGATCTTGGTATGAAAAAACTTTTTGTACTAACGACTAGAACGGAACACTGGTTCTTAAAAAGGGGTTTTATTAAAAGTAGCGTCGAAGAACTACCTCGTGAACGTAAGTCCCATTACAACTGGGATCGTAAATCCATGGTTTTGATTAAAAACCTGTAATTTTTTATAATATTCAAATCAATCTTAAACAGGAATAGCTATGGCTCGCACGGTTCAATGTATCAAATTAAATAAAGAAGCTGAAGGTTTAGAATTTGCTCCAGTTCCTGGAGAACTTGGTAAAAAAATCTGGCAACAAGTATCGAAAGAAGCTTGGGCTGATTGGCTAAAACAACAAACAATGCTCATCAATGAAAATCGCCTTAATATGGCTGATGCTAGAGCACGTCAATATCTTCTAAAGCAAACGGAAAAATATTTCTTCGGCGAAGGTGCTGATACCGCTTCAGGATTTGTTCCGCCTAGCGCCTAAAAATGGATTGTGCGGATGTTCTCTTGATCTGAAATGATCAGGGTATCTGCACTTTGCATTGCAAAAATACCATTACAAATAACCCCCGGAATTTGATTCAGAGTCTGTTCAATTAACTTTGGATCTGTAATTTCAAATCCATGCACATCTAGAATCCAAGCTTGATTATCTGTCACAAATATTTGGCTAGGGTCGTTTTTTTGATGACGTAATTGGACCTTAACTCCATATTCACGTTCTAATTTTTTCTGAATATGGTGACACGCTAAAGGAATAACCTCGATCGGTAGTGGAAATTTACCCAAAACAGCAACCTCTTTACTAGCATCGCAAATACAAATAAATCTTTTGGACATGGCAGCGACAATTTTTTCACGGGTTAGTGCACCACCGCCACCTTTGATCATTTGACCTTGAGGATTTATTTCATCTGCACCATCAACATAAACCATCAATTCTTCTACTTGACTTGGATCCAGTACTTTAAAACCTTTCTCCAATAAGCGGCTAGTACTGGCTTGTGAGCTAGAAACCACTCCCCTGAAATGGTGTGCATGTTCAGCTAATGCGTCAATTAAAAAATTGACAGTAGACCCTGTTCCTATTCCAATTACCTCATCTTGGGGAACCTCTTGCATGATCAAATTAACAGCTGCTTTGGCAACGAGCGCTTTTTGTTCATCTTGGTGCATAAAGGCTTCCTCAATATATTTAATAGTAATATTTTAAATGGTTTCATCTGCAATCATCACTAATCATGTTTAAAATGTTTCAATGAATTTACTAGATCAAATGAAAAAATATACGTTTATGGTCGCAGATACTGGCGACTTTGAACGCATGCGTATGTATCAACCAAAGGATGCAACTACCAACCCAACTCTTATACTTAGAGCGGCTAAATTACCAAGCTATCAACATCTGATTGATGAGGTTAAATCCACTTATTCGGATTTATCTACCGACGATAAGATGGATCATTTGTTGGTTAAATTTGGAATGGAAATCCTTAAGATTATTCCAGGAAGAGTCTCCACAGAAATTGATGCTGAACTTTCATTTGATATCGAAGACTCAGTACTTCGGGCACGTAAAATTATTGATCTTTATAAAGCTAATGGTATCGATACCAATCGAGTTCTTATAAAGATAGCTGCTACTTGGGAAGGAATACAGTCAGCGAAAATATTAGAATCCGAAGGGATTCATTGCAACTTAACACTAGTATTTAATTTGCCTCAAGCAGTCGCCTGCGCAGAGTCAAGGGTAACTCTTATTTCACCATTTGTCGGCCGAATAACAGATTGGTATAAAAAATCATTAGCTGACAAATGGGATGATACCCAAATGTCTGGTATTAACGACCCAGGCGTAAAGTCAGTAACTAACATTTATAACTATCTAAAATTCCATGATTTCAAAACTGAAATTATGGGGGCTAGTTTTAGAAATATTGAGCAAGTAAAAGCTCTTGCAGGCTGTGATTTATTAACTGTTAGCCCTGAGTTATTAGAACAATTACAAAATGCTGAAGGTGAAGAGATTAGAGCTAAATTAAGCTTCTTAAGTGCGAAAAATAAACCTTGTGATCGTATTTTAGTAGATGAAAAATCATTTAGAAAGTTAATGAATGATGATCCAATGGCTACGGAAAAATTATCTGAAGGTATAAGAAACTTTAAAAACGATATTGATGCCCTCGCTGAGCTACTAGAAAATTAATTTACTTTTTTTGTAGTCTCTGTCGAGTTGCTTCATATAAACAAATACCGCTTGCAACTGAAACATTAAGACTCTCTACTGCTCCAAGCATAGGAATACTCACAAGTTCATCGCAAGTTTCTTTTGTCAAACGACGCATACCCTCGCCCTCTGCTCCCATCACAATTGCGACAGGCCCAGTAAGATCAACCTCATACAGACTCTTAGTAGCATCATCAGAGGTTCCGATTAGCCAAACTCCTGCCTCTTGCAACTCTCGCATAGATCTAGCCAAATTAGTGACTGCCACAAATGGCATTGTTTCAGCGGCACCACTTGCGACTTTGCTAACTGTAGAATTAAGTTGTGCTGAACGATCTTTTGGAACAACGATAGCATCAGCACCCGCACCATCTGCAACACGTAAACATGCACCTAAATTATGGGGATCTGTGACGCCATCTAAAATCAGTATTAAAGGCTTTTTATCTCCTAAACTGTCTAAAAGCTCAGCCACGTTTCTAGCAAGAGAAGCAGGTTCAGCAAAGGCAACCACACCTTGATGACGATCATGGCCAGCTAATTGTCGTAGCCTTTCAGAATCAGCTTGGTGAAGTTTACGTCCTATTGTTTGTTGTGTGACCTCAATAAAATCTTTCATTCGACGATCACGTCTAGAAGTATCGTAATACACCGTTTTTAATGTATCTGGTGCCTGTCTAATCCTAGCAATAACAGCATGAAAACCAACTAATATCTGTTGTTCCATTAATGACGACCTCTTGTCTTAGACCTTGAGGAAGAAGAAGTTTTTTCAGCGACTTGGCTTCGCTTAGCATTGCTCTTCGTCTTGGGTTTATGACCAGCTCTTGCAGCAGAAGATTTTTTAGATGGTGTGCCTCTTCCAACCTTAGGAGCCTTATCTGCAGGACGAGATTGTTTAGAGGCTGCCCGCTTATTAGGCTTACCCATATCATCCATGGTAATTGGTGATGAGAACCTACTACGGTCAAGAGTATTTTTGACAAGACTAAACTCAATCTTACGAGCATCTAAATCTACTCTACTAACAAGCACATGTACCCTATCACCTAAACGGTAACGAATACCAGTTCTCTCACCACGTAATTCTTGGCGAGCTTCATCGTACTGATAATAATCACCACCAAGCTCAGATACGTGAATCAACCCCTCTACAAAAAGAGTTTCAAGCTGCACAAATAAGCCAAATGTTGTTGCTCCGGTGATCGTGCCAGCAAACTCTTGACCCAGTCGATCTCTCATAAAATAACATTTCAACCAAGATTCAACATCACGCGATGCCTCGTCTGCTCGACGCTCATTCGCTGAACAGTGAACTCCTAATTGTGCCCAAGTAGCAATATCAATCGAATCAATGGCTGATTTCTTTCTTCCTCTTGGTCCAGGTGTTTGAACTTGCTCATCAGCCATATTCTTTTTAACCAATGCAGCATTAACACGACCCGGACCATTTTTAGGCATTGCGAGATTAAGAGGGACATCCTCCGGAATATTGGGCTTGTATACTTTTTTCGCCAATATAGCCTTAATCGCTCGATGCACTAGCAAATCAGGATATCGTCTAATCGGACTAGTAAAGTGGGTATAAGCAGGATATGACAATCCAAAATGCCCTAAATTTTCGGGCTGATAAACAGCTTGTTGCATAGAGCGAAGAATGACAGTTTGTAACATAGCCGCATCTGGACGATTCTTAATTGCTTGAATTAACTTAGCATAATCCATCGGATGAGGCTTATTACCCCCCTCAAGTGATAGTCCAGCAGATCGAAGTACATCACGTAATGCATTCACTTTTTCAATAGTTGGCTCGCCATGGACTCGGAATAAAGAAGCGTGATTTTTAGATCCAATGAAATTAGCTGCACATACGTTTGCAACCAACATACATTCTTCAATTAAACGGTGCGCATCATTACGAATCCGTGGTTCAATTCTCTCAATCTTTCCAAATTCATTACTGATAATTTGCGTTTCAGTAGTGTCAAAATCAATCGCTCCACGCTTTTCACGAGAAACTTTAAGAACTTGAAATAATTTATATAAATTTTGTAAGAGTGGTTTTTGTTTTGCAAAGCGCGCTGCCTCAGGACCATTCGTATTACTTATAACTTCCCAAACAATGTTGTAAGTAAATCGTTGAACAGAATGCATCAAAGCTGGATAAAACTGATAAGCCTGAACAATTCCTTTGTTATCAACAATAGCATCACAAACCATACATAAACGATCAACATTCGGCTTTAAAGAACATAGGCCGTTAGAAATCTTCTCTGGCAACATCGGAATAACACGACGTGGAAAATACACTGAAGTTCCACGACGAATTGCATCAGAATCTAAAGGATGCCCCGGCTTTACATAATGAGATACGTCAGCAATGGCCACAATTAAACGCCAAGCTTTTGCACCTTGAAAAGTAGTTGGTTCACAATATACTGCATCATCAAAATCGCGAGCATCTTCGCCGTCAATAGTAATCAAAGGCACATCTCTTAAATCTACCCGACCTTCTAAATCATCTTCACGCACATCATCAGGAAGTGCTGCAGCTTCTTTGATGCTTGCTGGAGAGAACTCATGAGGAACCCCATATTTTCTGACTGCAATCTCAATCTCCATACCAGGATCATCAATTTCTCCTAGCACCTCAACTACACGTCCAACTGCTTGTCGATAACTATCTGGGTAATCAATAATTTCGCAGCTAACAACTTGTCCTAATTTGGCATTGAGATGTCCCTTGGGAGGAATCAATATATCGTGAGATATCCGCTTATCCTCAGGAGCAACAATTAAAACACCATTTTCATTGAGTAATCTTCCAATGACGTGGCGGGTTGCACGTTGTAAAACCTCAGTGATTTGTCCCTCTGGACGCCCCTTACGATCAGTACCTAAGATGCGTACAAGGACTCGATCACCATGCATCACCCTAGTCATCTCTCTTTCAGAGAGGAATATATCTAACTGACCATCATCTGGAATTACAAATCCAAATCCATCTCTATGGCCTTGAACTGTTCCGATGCGATCTTCTTTTTTTTCCTGCATTACTGCTTGTGGTTTTATCATGTATGAATTCTTATTTTTCTTTAATTTCTTTAATATCTAATTTAACTCATTTCAAAAGACATTAATGAAACCAAAAGTTATTCTCGACACTAATATACTACTCGACCTTTTTTACTTTAAAGATGAAAGTGTCGAATATTTGTACAAATGTCTCAAAAATCTCGAAATTGATGCATATACTTGCGAAAGTATCTGGGAAGAGTTCGAAGAAGTTCTTACTAGAAAGCCATTCCTCAAATCTCAAGATCAAATTAATCAATTAAGAATAGATCATCAAGATTTGTTTATCTGGAAAGCACCAAAAGAAAAAGCACCTTATAAATGCCAAGATTCTGATGACCAGATTTTTGTAGATCTTGCAGTTGAGCATGCTCCATGCACCATCATTAGCAAAGATAATCACTTACTTAAAATGAGCAAAAAGCTCTCTACCCTTGGGGTTGTAACCCTAAAAGTTTACTCAGGGGTAGAAAAAGCTTAAAAATTAAGCTTTTGTATCGAGAAGAGAGCCTTTAGGACTAATACTTGTGATATTTTGAGCTTGTAAATTCTGGCTCATTTGCTCTAAGAATGAGGCTAAGGAAGCACTATTCGTAGAGTCAACACCCGCAGCACCATTATTCGTACCAATTGAATTCAAAAGGGATTGATAAGCAGCCTTTAAACCCTCTAAAGAATTCGCGCCACCTGTTGGGTTAGAGTTCTTCAAAGTTGAAGACAATGAACTCAACTTTGATGGGAGATTATTTAAATAAGTAGTGTTTGGACCAGGTGTTAATGTAGGTATTGGGCCTAGACCAGGATCTACAGGAACTCCAGGAGCATTAGGAGCTCTACCTTGCAAGTTCTGAAACAAAGAATAAGTAAATTCTTGTAAAGCTGTCGTGTTCAATGGAGTCAAAGAATCTTGAACTGTTGGTACAGGAACACCACCACTGGAATTAGATGCCGGAGTAGAAGACGCCGCTGACTGACCATTTTGATCAATTTGACTTAATGTTTGGAAAAAAGCAGACAACACAGGGCTACTCGCGCTAGGCGGGACAGCATAATCACTCACCGCATTCGTAGGGGTCGTATCCGCAACCTTATTGGCAGTACTTAATATAGCGCCATAAGTATTCTGAATTGTATTAGTTGCTACTTGCATTGGGTTCTGTAATATCATCATATCCTCCATCAAGATTTATCCTGATATGTCATTTACGGCACCAAACTATAGAACTTAAGGGTAAAAACTTAAAAAAATGCATAAAATCGCATATTTTTTAATCTAAAGCCCTTTTTAACCTTTTTTCTAAGAATCAAAATCTAAAACTTATTTTAAAGTTAATTATCTGCAAAATGAGGAAAAAATGATGGCAATACCAGCGATTTCAAGTCTACTACCCCCTATTTCTTCTCTAGGAAGTATTTCTAAATCTCTAGGAATTAGTTCAGTTGATGAAGTTGCAAGCACTTCTGGAGTTTCTAGCCCAGGAAAAATGATGCAATCGATTTTGCAATCCCTATCCCAACTTCCATCAAAAAACCCAACAGCGGCGAATCAAACATCTGATGAGTCTGTTAACAACTTTATTCAAAGTTTAGTAGATGCTATTCAAGCGCAACAAAATTCGAGTCAACCCACAGCAAATAACTACGCAAGCAAAGCTTTTTCTAACCAAAATCAATTTGAACAAGGCTTACAGTCTCTAATTGATCAAGTAAGCCTTCAAAAAAATAATCCATCCCAGGAAATGATTGACCAATTAGGACAAAATGCAGATCAGCTTTTCGCTAGCATTGGAGCACAAACTGGCAATCAGGCACTCGGTCAATTTTTAGGAAGTTTGCAACAGTCCCTTGCAGGTAGCAGTCCAGTTGGCAATATCCTCTCAGTTAAGGCTTAGGTTCGCTGTAAGAATTAACGATTTTTAAAGTTTGCTTTTCTTTTTTCGACAAAAGCATTCATACCCTCTTTTTGATCTTCTGTACCAAAAGCAGCATGGAAGAACCTTCTTTCAAAGCGAAGTCCTTCAGATAAAGTAGATTCATACGCACGGTTAACTGCTTCTTTTGCCATCATCAACATTGGCATTGAAAAACTCGCTATTTTTTCAGCAGTTTTGATTGCCTCTTCACGTAAATCAGCAAGGGGAACAATACGACTTACCAAACCTGAACGCTCTGCTTCAGCAGCATCCATCATACGGCCAGAAAGTACCATATCCATGGCCTTAGATTTTCCAATAAAACGGGTTAATCGTTGTGATCCTCCAGCACCAGGTAAAACACCAATCGTGATTTCAGGTTGACCAAACTTTGCATTATCAGCAGCCAAAATAAAGTCACACATCATGGCTAGCTCACACCCACCGCCTAATGCATAACCAGCAACTGCAGCTATGACTGGCTTTCTGAAAGTTGTAATGCGCTCCCAATCCTTTGTAATGAAGTCTGCTTTATACATATCCATAAAGCTCATATCTTTCATCGCCTTGATATCTGCACCTGCAGCAAAGGCTTTTTCACTTCCAGTAAGAATTACAACCGCCACCTCAGGATTGTCCTCAGCTAAAGATAATTGCTTGCTCAACTCTTGCATCAAATCTGGAGATAATGCATTCATAGCCTCTGGACGATTTAGGGTGATTAATTGAACTTTACCAATTTGCTCGATAACTAAATTTGACATATCTCATCCTCTTATTTTTTGCGTGTATTAAGTATAGAATCTCTTCGTGAATTGCTTATATTTAGTAATTAAGCCCAATTAATTAATCTCAAAAGTTTTTGATTTAAGAATACTATTAATC
>DAIQPR010000056.1:0-13123 GCA_036787315.1 Polynucleobacter sp.
AACGTAAGCCTTCCGCGGCCTGCTCTAAGGGAAAGACCAAGTTTTTCCCTTAGAGCAGGCCGCGGAAGGCTTACGTTTGTTAGAAGAGCGAAGAGTTTTTGGCAAAGTAATTATTGAGATATGAATATGATGATACAAAATTTAGGATGTATTTCTTCAGAGTATCGGGATAAAACTTATCCAGTTATTATTGATTTAACTAATCCTGAGAAAAAACGAGAAATCACCTATCAGGCCTATCATGCCTCATGTGATGCTGTTGCAAGAGGTTTATTAAGATTAGGTCTCAAAGAGGGTACTCGGATTGGTATTCTTTCAGGAAATCGTGCAGAATTTTTAGAAATTTTCTATGGTTCCATGCGTGCTGGAATCGTACCAGTTCTCTTGAATATTCTTCAAACACAAGACAACATTGAGTGGATGGTGAAAAATTCTGATGTGCAACTGATATTTTGTGAATCAGTTACCAGGGATAAATGCCCTGAAAACATTAAAGTCATTGAAATTGATGATGTAAGCCCATCAGGCTATGAAGCTTTTAAAGACTATGGTGAATTTAAAGCTTTAACTCCAACTTATAGTCAAGAAGCTTTTCAAGCATATACATCAGGATCAACTGGTCGACCTAAAGGGGTTAGCCTGTCTCATCGAGCGCATGTTTTTGTAGCAGAAACCATTTCACGTGATCGTAATTTTTGTCCAGATGATCGAATGATTGTGGCGGCACCTCTTTATCATAAACACGCTATGAATTCAATTAAGTGCGTTCTTGTAGGGGGTTCTACGGTCATTTTAATGCGTAAATTTGACGCAAAAAAATATGTTGAGTACATAACGCAATATCGAGCAACAGTAGTTTCTGGCGTACCCACTATGTTTGCCATGATGATGCAACAACAAGAGTTGTTGGAAGGAAATGATTACAGTTTTGTAAGACTAGCAACTCTTGGAGGAGCTCCTGCCTCAGATGTGCTTATTGATCAAGTTGCACTGAAGTTTCCAAAAGCTGAAATTGTCAAAATTTATGGGATCACTGAGGCAAGTTCAGCATTATTTGGATCAAATCATAAAAGTAATTTAATACGTCCAAGGCATTCAATTGGATGGCCAATTGCAGATAATGAATTTAAATTTGTTGGTGGAGAAAATGAAAAACAGGGTGTTTTATATGTAAAAAGTCCTGGCATGATGAATGGATACGTTAATAATCCAGAAGAAACTGAAAAAAAACTAAAAGATGGTTGGTATAACACTGGGGATATTCTTAGACAGGATGAAGTTGGCTGGTATTTTTTCGTAGGTCGATCTGACGACATGTTTGTCTCTAGCGGACACAACATCTATCCATTAGAAGTTGAGTTAATGCTTGAGCGTCACCCTGAAATTGCACAAGCAGTCATAGTTTCTGTTCCAGATGAAATTAAATATCGACTACCAGTTGCCTTTGTTGTTGTTAATAAAGGCTCCAAACTTACAGAAGAGGATATAAAAGCGCATGCACTAAAAAATGCTCCGCCATATCAATATCCACGAAGGGTATTTTTTGTTGATTCACTACCTCTGAATACGATTGGGAAGATCGACCGAAAGGTACTTGAGGTCAAAGCGATTGAAATGTATAACGCCGGTCAAGAAAACGGTTCAGAAAATATCCCTAATAAAAAACAATAATGATGATGGAGCATTCATGAGTATTGAAAAAGTTCAAGAAGTAATTGATAAAGGACCTTACTTAAAGTGGTTAGGGTTAAAAGTTTTGAGTATTGATAAAGAGTCAATTGAAGTACGTGCAACTTGGCGGGAAGAATGGGTAGCTAATCTTAAATTAATGCAGACACAAGGAGGCATTTTATCTGCTTTAATCGATTTCGCTGCGGATTTTGTATTGTTTGAGACCATTGGAAAACCGGTACCTACGATAGATTTGCGTGTTGACTATCACAGGATGGCTAAACCTGGAGACTTAATTGTTAAGGGCAAAGTTATTAAATTGGGAAAGCAGTTCTCAGTTTGTGAAGCTTATATTTATGATTTAGAAAACAAATTGATCGCTAGTGGTCGAGGAAGTTTTTTAATGCCTCTTCCTGAAGTTAATACTAAATCTTCTTAATTTATCAACATTTAAAAATAAATGATTTAAAAAACTCATGACTACAGAAAAATCCATTAATACTCAGCAAGAAACTTGGTATGAAATAGTACTGAGAGTTCTGAAGAGTAATGACGTATCTCTGATTACGTATGTCCCCGATAAAGTGTTAGCCCCATTAATAAAAGTATTACATGCCGACCCTCACTTTACGGTAATTGCTCCAGCGCGTGAAGAGGAGGCGATTGGGATTATTACAGGAAGTTACATGGCTGGTTTAAAGGGTATTACCCTAATGCAAACGAGTGGGTTTGCAACCTTAGCTAATGTTCTAGCATCTTTAGCTGTTCCATTTCAGATTCCTGTATTGATGATGATCTCAGAGCGAGGGACTTTGGGTGAGTTTCAAGTTGGACAAGCAATTGTTTGTAAAACCATGAGACCAGTTTTAAATACTCTAGGAATTGAAAATTATGCAATAGAAAGAATTAACGATGTGGAATTTATTGTAGACAACATGATTAAGCAGGCATTTGCTACACAAACACCAGCGGCAATGATTTTGTCACCTCTATTGACTAAACGATAGGCTTGAAATTCACTATGACTAATCTAACTAACCTATCTAGTGCGCGTGAAAATGCACAAATTATGAATCGATTTGAATTGATCAAGAGATTGACATCAAAGCTGCACGCCAATGAAGCTGTTATTGGAGGTATTGGTAATAATAATTTTGATCTTTGGGCAAACGGTCAACGTCCAGAAAATTTTTATATGTTGGGTAGTATGGGTTTGACTATTCCAATCGCTTTAGGTGTTGCCTTAGCTCAACCTCAGCGCAGAGTATTTGCTTTAGAGGGAGATGGTTCTCTTTTAATGCAATTAGGAGCATTAGGAACAGTTGCAAAAACTGCTTTAAAAAATTTAACAATTATTATTTTTGATAATGGCATGTATCAAATTACTGGCAAGCAACCCACGTTGACTGATTCTTGTGTCGATTTTGTAAATGTTGCACAAGGTTCCGGATTAACTCAAAGTTATTGGGCTAGAGATAATACTCATTTTGAGCAATTGATTGATGATGCATTGACTAAAGATGGACCACATTTTATTGCAACTCGCATTGATGATAAAACTCCAACCGTTTCAACAGACCGAGATCCTGTGAAGATACGTTTAGGTTTCATGCAAGCATTATCTATACATCGATAACAGGAACAAATATGTCAAAACTACTTATCAATGGGAACTGGGTCGATGGTGAATCAACACAAGTTTTAAAAGATAAATACAAAGAGGAAGAGTATGGGCAGATGGCAGTGGCATCTATTTCTCAGGTTACAGAAGCGGTTGATGGAGTGATACAAGGATTTGAGGCCTCAAATTTAAGTCCTTATGAGCGTTATCAGATTCTCATGCAAGCAGCACGATTAACCAAAGATCGCATTCATATCTTATCCGAATTGATGAAAAATGAGGCAGGTTTTACTATGCCTGACGCAGAAAATGAAGTTCGGCGTTGCGTGCAAACTTTAGAGTTATCTGCAGAGGCGGCAAAACATCTTAATGGCGAATTAATTCCGATGGAAGTGGCATCAGGAATGAAAAATCGAATTGGATATACATTGAGAATGCCTCGTGGAATAATTTGTGCGATCACCCCTTTTAATTCACCACTCAATACTGTTGCACACAAAGTAGGTCCTGCATTAGCAGGAGGAAATGCTGTCATCTTAAAGCCTTCGGAAGTTACACCATTAACTTCTGTAGAATTTTTTAAAATTTTAATTGATGCAGGTTTGCCACCTTCGTTGCTAGCTTTGGTGAATGGACCAGGTGAAACAATTGGTCGTCAATTGTTACTTGATCAAAGAATTGCCTATTATGCTTTTACGGGTAGTACACGAGTTGGACTTGAGATTCAGAGAGCGGCAGGCTTACGAGGCCTTCAACTAGAACTTGGAAGTATTGCTAGTACGATTGTTTGTCATGATGCTGATATTGATATGGCAATTCCTAAAATTATTAATGCAGGTTTTCGTAAAGCAGGACAGGTATGTACTTCAGTACAAAAATTGTTAGTAGATCGAAGTATTTCAGCAAGCTTCATACCAAAATTGATTGCAGCTACAAAATTAATAAAAGTAGGTGATCCTTCAGATCCTGAAACAATTATTGGTCCCATGATAAGTCATGAGCATACGTTACGCGCAATGTCCTTTGTTAGAGAGGCACTAGAGTCAGGGGCTCAATTACTAACTGGAGGGACTGTTGTTGGTAATGTTATGGAACCAACAATTTTAATTAATGTTAAAGATACGATGCGTGTTTATTGTGAGGAGATTTTTGCTCCTGTAATTAGTATTCTAGAGTTTGATCATATAGATGAGGCGGTGATGAGAGCTAATGATAGCCCCTTTGGTTTAGCTGTTGGTCTTTTTACAAGCAATCTATCTACAGCATTCCAGACATCTAAAAGATTAAGGTTTGGTGGAATTCATATTAACGAAGCTTCAAGTGCTCGTGCAGATGTAATGCCTTTTGGCGGAGTAAAAAATAGTGGATTTGGTCGTGAAGGACCAGCATATGCAACACGCGAAATGACTGAAGAGCGTTTAATTACGATTGCGTATTAATACTTAACAAATATTCAATATAAAAAAATCTTAAGCTAATGAAAAATTCTTTAAGCACTCTTAATCAATTACGAATTGCAGTCGATATTGGTGGAACATTTACTGATGGAGTTGCGACATTACCCCATAATGGTCTTATTTGGGTTGGCAAGACCCCTACAACCCCAAATGATCCTGGAGAGGCTGTTTCTAAGCTAATTCTGAATTTACTTGAGCAAGTTGGACACTCTTTTAATTCTGATATGCCTGAGTTATCAGAAGTGGTTCATGGAACAACTTTAATTACCAATACTTTAATTGAGCGTAAAGGAACTAAAACTGCTTTGATCACAACAACTGGTATGGGAGACATACTAGAGATTGGACGTGAGTGGCGTTACGATATTTATGATTTAGATATTGAATTGCCTCGTTCTTTAGTAGATAAAAATTGCTGTATTGAAGTCAAAGAGCGACTGAATTCTTTAGGGCAAATTGTAGATTCTTTATCAGAAGAGGAAATTAAGAGGGTTATTGAAGATTTAAAAAAGATGCAAGTTGAGTCTGTAGCTATATCTTTTTTGCATTCCTATATTAATGATGCTCACGAAAAACAAATCGGCCAATTTTTACAAAATGCCTTGCCTGGAATTTCGATTTCTTTATCTTCTGAAGTGGCTTCCGAAATTAAGGAGTATGAACGCACCTCAACTGTTGTTGCAAGTGCCTACGTAAAACCTATTGTGGCTTCTTATCTCGAAGAACTTGAAGATCGAATACAAAAAATACAAAAAGATGTTCCATTGAGAGTCATGGTTTCTAGTGGTGGATTTACATCAGCGAAAGCTGCTGCTCAGACTCCAATTTTATTATTAGAATCTGGTCCAGCGGCGGGTGTTCTTTCTGCTCTTAATACAGCACTTCAAAATGGGGTACAACATGTGTTGGCTTTTGATATGGGGGGGACAACTGCGAAAGCTTGTGTTGCGGTAGATGGTCAAGCGCCAATAGCGCATTTTTTTGAATGTGCGCGTGTACAGCGTTTTAAACGTGGTTCTGGTTTACCAATTTTAATTCCAAGCATAGAACTTATTGAGATTGGAGCTGGTGGGGGATCAATTGCATATGTCAATCGATTGGGACTATTAAATGTCGGTCCTGAATCATCTGGTTCTGTGCCGGGACCGGTTTGTTATGACCAAGGTGGAAAAAATATAACAGTTACTGACGCAGATTTAATTTTAGGTTACCTCAGTGCAGATAATTTTTTAGGTGGGGAGATGAAATTAAATACTGACCAAGCTGAAGTTGAAATGACTAAATTGGCAGATCAATTAGATGTCACTATGACTGATGCTGCTTGGGGTATTTACAACATGGTCAATGAAAATATGGCTAGTGCAGCTCGCATCCACATCGCAGAAAATGGATACGATCCTAGGGATTTTTCGATGGTTGCTACTGGTGGTGCAGGACCTGTTCATGCAGTTGAAGTAGCAAGAAATCTTCGTATCCCAAGGGTTTTGATTCCAATTGCTGCAGGTGCGGGTTCATGTTTAGGAATGTTAGCTGCTCCCGCACGTGTAGACAGAGCTTGGTCTAATCCTCAACTACTTGCAAACTGTGATTGGATATCTATTGAAAAAACATTAAAAACTCTAAAAATGGACGCAGAAAAAGAGTTAGAGATGGCGAATGCTAAGAATATAAATTGGCAAATTGGACTTGAAATGCGTTACTACGGTCAAGGTGCTGATATTTCTGTTGCAATTGATTGGCAATCTTTAAATTCTGATACAGGGAAAATAATCCTAAATTTGTTTGAAGAGCAATATCAAAAACTTTATGGAAGGTTGGTTCCAAATGCTTCACCACAAATTATTACTTGGAGATTGACTGGAAGTGAAAAAGTTGTGGGGCATCATTTTGAATGGGGTGATGAACGTACAAGTATTACAGAACAAAAAATAAAATCAAGAAATATATATCTACCTCTTAAGAAGGCATATGGCATTGTGAATGTATATGACCGGTATTCTTTAACGCCTGGCCAGACTATTAATGGACCTTTAATATTGGAAGAGCGTGAATCAACCATTGTTGTGCCTGTAGCTTCAGAGCTTACTATTCTTTCAGATTTAACTGTTTCGATTGTAATTAAGGAGTTTGAATAAATGAATGGAATAAATCTAACAAACTCTAGTGAAGATAGTAAACAAGCAAAACATTTAAGTTCGATAGAGCTCGAAATATTATGGAAACGTTTAATAAGTGTCGTTGATGAAGCCTCAGCAGCATTTGTTCGAACATGTTTTTCTACTTTGGTTCGGGATGGTAATGATTTTGCAATTGTTCTTACTGATGTAGAGGGTCGATCTTTAGCTCAATCTACAATGAGTTTACCTGGATTTATTGGGTGTTTACCTGCAACTGTTCGACATTTTTTAGATAAGTACCCTCCTGAAACAATGGTTTCTGGTGATGTTTTTATAACAAATGATCCTTGGAAGGGTTCTGGGCATATTCATGATGTAACAACTGTTAGGCCTATTTTTTATCAAGACCAGTTAGTCGCTTTTGCTGCAGTTGTTTCACATCTTCCAGATATTGGTGGAAAACTACGAAGTAATAGTTCCCGAGAGATCTATGAAGAAGGGCTCCAGATTCCTATGATGAAGCTGCTTGATGCTGGAGAGCCCAATCAGGTTCTTATAGAAATGATTACTCAAAATATTCGTGTTCCTGATCAAGGTATGGGGGATATTTGGGCACAAGTGTCTGCTTGCAAAATGATGTCTGAACGCTTACAAGATTTATTACAGGTTGTAGATTTAAAAATTCTTGGGGCAGAGTTACGAAAACGTTCTGAAAAAGCTATGCGCGATGCGATTCGAGAAATACCTGATGGTATTTATCGTTCTACAGTTCAGCATGATGGGTTTGAAGAGCCGCTCATTATTCAATGTCAATTAGACGTTCAGGGCGACAGTATTCATATTGACTTTACGGGATCAAGCCCACAGATTGCTCGTGCAGTAAATGTTGTGCCGATATATACATTTGCATATACGGTATATGGCTTAAAAGCTTTGTTGTGTGCAGATATTCCAAACAATGAAGGTTGTTTTATGCCATTTACTTCTACTGCACCATTAGGCTCTTTATTTAATCCTACATATCCTGCTGCATCTGGCGGTCGAAGTGCTATCGGCCATTTACTTCCTGCGGCTGTTTTTAAAGCATTAGCTGAAGTATTACCCAATAAAGTTTGGGCGGGTGGTTCTCCAAATTCATCGATGACAATGTCTGGCGAATGGCAAGGTAAGAGATTTGCAGTTGTTAATTTTTTAAATGCGGGTCAAGGAGCTACTGCTCGAAGGGCAGGTTTTTCTGCAATGTCTTTCCCAGGTAATTTGGGTAATACTCCTGTTGAGGTAATGGAAAGTTCTGCACCTATTAGGGTAATTCGTAGAGAAATACGCCGTAATAGTGGCGGTCGAGGAATGCATAACGGAGGTGATGGAATTAGTTTCGAATTTGAAGTATTAAACGAAGCTAAAAGCGTTACAGCATCATTTTTGATGACTCAACTTAAATCTGTTCCTTCAGGACTCGCTGGGGGTGGAGCAGGATTGCAAGGACGCTTATTGATTAATGGTGTTGATGTGGATCCTACTGAACCAAAGTCCTTACAACCTGGAGATCAAGTATTGATGGAAACGGCTGGTGGAGGAGCATATGGAATTTAAAACTATAAAGAATTTTATTGGTTTAAAAAACAGAATTGATGTTACGAAAACAGATTTTTAAATAATTGAAAGTTAAGGAAATAAAAACATGAGCGATTTTATTCGTATTGATCAAAATGCAAGGCGTAGTAGAGCATTAATTCACAATGGTATTGTTTATATTTCTGGACAAGTTCCTGATGATAGAACTACAAATATTGAAGATCAGACACGTCAAGTTTTGGAAAAAATTGATCTTTTACTTGAGCAGGCAGGAACTAATAAGTCGCGATTATTATCAGCTCAGATTTGGTTAAAGTCGATGGATGACTTTGCTGCAATGAATAGCGTTTGGGACGCTTGGGTTACTCCTAATGAAACTCCCACAAGATGCTGTGGCAAGGTGGAACTCAATGATCCTAAGTGTTTGATTGAAATAACTGCGATGGCAGCAATTTAGTTGATTATGTATTTATAAATCGGAGATATAAATGTTTAATTCATACAAACTTATAAGGCATTTAACATTAGTTCTTAGTGGTTTTTTACTATCAAGTTTTCATGTTAATGCGCAAAGCGAATACCCGTCCAAACCTATTAAACTAATTGTGCCATATGCAACAGGGGGAGTTTCCGATGCAATTGGTAGAGTACTTGCTCAAAGTTTGGGAAGCATTCTTAAGCAATCTGTAGTTGTCGAAAATCGTGGTGGCGCAGGGGGAACTATTGGAGCAGCCGTAGTGGCTAAGGCTCCACCTGATGGGTATACCATTTTATTAACAAGTCCGCCTATGATTGCTGTTGCACCAGTATTATTAAAAGATCTGATTTACCATAATGAAGATGACTTCACACCAATTGGTACCATTATTGTTACCCCAAACGTCTTGGTAGTTAATAATAATTTACCAGTAAAAACTTTTGATGATTTGGTTAAATATGGCAAAGGAGCTGGAAAAAATAATTTAAGTTTTGCATCAGCTGGTCCAGGAAGTACTGGTCATTTATCTGGGCAAATATTAATGAATGCTACAGGATTAAATATGGTGCACGTCCCTTATAAGTCATCTGGACAAGCTTTTCCAGATGTGATTTCTGGGCAAGTATCAATGGTTTTTGACTCTCTTCCATCTGCAATGGGATTTATTCGTGGAGGATTAGTTCGGCCATTATTAGTTATGTCTGATAAGAGATCTGCTGCATTGCCAGGTGTTCAAACTGCAAATGAAGCAGGATTTCCGTCAGCAACTATGAATTTTTGGATGGGTATTGAAGGCCCAGCAAAATTACCTAAAGAGATTGTTTATAGACTTAATCTAGCTTTAAAAGAAGCGATGAGCACTCCTGAAATGCGTCAACATATTCAACCTCTTGGAGCTGAGGTTTATTTAACTTCACCTGATGAGTTTAAAGCATTACGGCATAGTGATATTGAGAAATATGAGAGATTGGTAAAAGAGATGGGTTTAAAACCTTTGTGATGATAACTGGTATTAATAAATAGTATTCAGTGTTATACATTTCTACATTGCAAATGTTTTGGAAAGATAATTTTAAGGAAATATAAATTGGATAAGCCAGGTAAAGGTGTTGGAGCTAGAATATTAAGAAAGGAAGATGCTCGTCATCTTCATGGTAAGGGACAGTTTGTTTCCGATATTCAGATTCCAGGAATTATAGAAGTTGCCTTTGTACGAAGTTCTTATGCTCATGGAATTATTAAAAATATTCAAATTCCTGATGAATTCAAAGATAAAGTTTTTCAAGCTAGTGACTTTCCAAATGTAAAGCCCATTATTGCAGTCCCTAAAGTGGAAGGCTTTAAATACTCAGAACATCCTGCATTAGCTTTTGAGAGAGTTCGGTTTGCTGGAGAACCTATTGCAATGGCAATTGGTGCAAACCGATCCATTGCTGAAGATATAGCAGATTCAGTTTATGTTGATATTGAAGAATTACCTGCGGTGGTTGATTTATTAGAGGCAACTCAATCCGACTCTCCCTTGATTCGTGAAGAGTGGGGTGACAATATTTATGTATCTAAACATAGTCAGTATGGAGATATTGAACTCGCACAGCAACAAGCGGCGGTTAGAATTGAAAGAAGTTTTAAGATGAATCGGCAGTCCGCCGCTCCCCTTGAGGGACGAGCTATATTGGCGATGTGGGATCATCGTTTAAACGAGTTAGTTGTCTACATTGGTTCTCAATCTCCTCATCAAACTCGTGTTGGAATGGCTCAAGCTTTGGGTATAGATGAAAATCAATTACACCTCATTACGCCAGACATGGGAGGAGCATTTGGTGCTAAAAGAGTTTTATATCCTGAGGAGTTAATGGTTGTTGCCTTAGCATTAAAACTTAAAAAGCCTGTTCGGTGGATTGATGATAAGAGAGAGCATTTAATGACAGCAATTCATTGTAGAGAACATCATCATAAAGTGATTGCATACGCAGATTCTCAGGGAAAAATATTAGGACTAGATGTTGATATACATGTTGATGCTGGAGCTTATTCACATTGGCCCAATGGACCTTTTATGGAAACGGGCATGGCTTCCAGGAATATTCCAGGACCTTACGTCGTTCCAAATTATCGTGTTAAAACATTTACAGTAGCTACTAATAAATCACCTATTGGCGCATATCGAGGAGTTGCAAGACCGGCAGCATGCTTTACGATTGAAAGAATCATTGATGAAATTGCTCATGCCGTTGGTCGTGAACCTTACATGGTTCGAATGGAAAACATGGTTCCAGAAGAATCCATGCCTTATAGAAATATTACGAATCTATTGTTTGATAGTGGCAATTATGCTGAATCTGTTCGTCGAGCTGCAGAATTAATTGAGTTTCAAAAAATTCGACTCCGTCAACAAAATGGTGAAAAAGATGGTCGATTCATTGGTGTTGGATTTGCATCATTTACTGAGCAGACCGCACATGGTTGTGGAGAGTGGGTATCTCGTGGGGTTCCTGTAATTCCTGGATATGAAACTGCATCTGCAAGGATGATGACCGATGGCTCACTAATTATTTCAGTAGGAATTGTTTCTCATGGTCAAGGGATGGAAACTTCTTTAGCGCAGGTCGCATGTGAAGAACTAGGGATTGATCCAATCCATGTCAGTATTCGTCATGGCGATACACAGACTAGTGCATTTGGAATGGGTACATTTGCCTCAAGAAGTATGGTGATGGCAGGTGGTGCTGTTGCTAAAGCTTGCCGACTTCTGAAAAGTAAGATTGGGGTTATTACGGCGCACTTACTTGGTTGTCAGTTGGAGGATTTACGTTTTGAAGATGATTTAATTCATGGTCCGACTAGTTCAATTGCATTAAAAGAAGTTGCACGAATTGCTCATCTAAGGCAGGAAGCTCTCCCTAAAGGAATTGATCCTTTACTTGAGGTTTTAGTTACTTATGAACCCAATATTGATACTGGCGTATTTACCTATGCAACACAAGTGGCGGTTGTAGCAGTTGATGTTGATACTGGAAAAGTTGATATTTTAGATTATGCAATTGTCGAAGACTGTGGTACGGTAGTAAATCCTTTAATTGTAGATGGTCAAATTATCGGTGGTATTGCACAAGGAATAGGAACAGCTCTTTACGAAGAGATTCCTTACAATGAAAATGGCCAACCTTTAGCGACTACGTTAGCAGATTATTTAATTCCAGGAGCAACAGAAATACCGGCTATAAAAATAGGCCATATGGTTTCTCCTTCGGAGCATACTGAATATGGCATGAAGGGGATGGGTGAAGGTGGTGCAATTGCACCACCTGCCGCCATTGCAAATGCTATAAGGGATGCTTTGAAATCGCTTGGAGCTGAATTGAATGAAACACCCATGACTCCTCCAAGAGTATATGCAGCGATTATGAAGGCAAAAGGAAAACTATCTAAATCGTCTGAGGTAACTTTATGAAATCAGGCAAGGTAAATTATCACAGTGTTCATAGCATTGATGAAGCTATTACATTGAGTCAAACCCATGGAGGAAACGTAAAGTATATTGCTGGTGGTCAATCTTTAACGCCAATGATGAATCTGCGTTTAATTTTTAGTGAAGAGATTATTGATATTTCAAAAATACAAGAATTAAAACAATCTTATTTTTTTCAAGGTCGTTTTTTCATTGGTGCTGCAGTCACACATGCAATGATTGAAGATGGTAAGGTTAATGATCCAACCAATGGTTATCTTCAATACGTTGCGCAGGGTATAGCGTATCGAGGTGTAAGAAATAAAGGAACTATTGGTGGAAGTATTGTTAATGCTGATCCTTCTGCAGATTGGCCTACAGCTCTTCTCGCTCTTGGTGCGAGTGTAATGATTAAAGATCTTACAAACGATATTGAGACGCCTATAGGACAATTTCATTGTGGATTGATGCAAACGACTTTAAAAGAATCTGATTTAGTAAAAGGGGTTGTAGTGCCAGAGCTTTCAAAAGAGGCTAAGTGGTCTTATGTTAAGTTTTGTCATAAGATGGGGGAGTTCGCACATTCAATTGCAGCGATTGTTATTGATCCAAATTTAGGAATGTTCAATGCTGCCTTAGGCGCTGCAGGGGATAAGCCTATCTTATTACCGAGACTATCAGATTATCTAAAGTCTGTAAATATTAGCAATAACGATTTTGAAATTGAGTTGAATGATATATTGGAAAGAGATC
>DAIQPR010000217.1:0-2877 GCA_036787315.1 Polynucleobacter sp.
TGATTTTAGGCAGCATCATGCAGCAATTTTTGCACTTCAACCTTGAAACCGCCCTTTAATTATCACTTCTAATATCTAAGTATTTCAAATAATATGTAGATTAATTTAAACACATCATGATGGAGACGATATGAAAAAAATACTGATCACGGGCATATTGGCAGTTATTGCAGGACTTGCAATTGCCCAGCAGGCAGGATTTAAAAGAACTCTTTTGCAAACGCAAGATTTAAGTATTCCTGAAAAAGTTGTTGTACAAGCGGTTGCTGAGTTTTCACCTGGCGTTGCTGCTGGTCGACATACCCACCCTGGAGAGGAAATTGGTTATGTCATGGAAGGTCAATTAGAAATCAAAATTGATGGAAAGCCATCCCAAATAATTCAAGCAGGACAAACCTTTTTTATTCCAAATGGTCTGGTTCATGATGGAATTAATACAAATTCTGGCTCGACAAAAGTATTAGCAACCTATGTCGTAGAAAAAGGTAAACCAGTAGCTACTCCGGTTAAATAGGGATCAATTGAGATAAATCTTAGGAGGTATTAGTCATATGGCTAATGCCTCCTTAATAAAGTAAAGCTTTTATTTGAAAAGCTACTAAGAACGCTAAACCCCTTGTAGGAATCTGAAAAAAGTTAATTTTCTAAAGGTAATCCCATCCCCTGTAAAAAGTAGTTGTAAGGCTTTGGACCTGAACCATGAGCGGGAGCAATAGTTTTAACATCGAGTTTATTTGCCTTAATAACACGATAAATATCAATTCCTTGTTCAGGTGTTCGAGCAATATCTAAAGGACTATTTCCAGGAGGATTGTAACCATCACCCCAATATATAAGCCCCTCTTTGGGTATGAAAACTAACAAATTATATTTTGCATGACTAGTATCCTTCATATAGTAAAGCTCTATACTTCTTTCAGAACCAGAAATAACTTTTTTATCAGAAACAGTATCAAAATGAATTTCTTGAGGGTGTTTTGATAATAAATCTGGGGCAATGGTTCTAGGCCTCGCCCAGGCTTTTTCAAAGAACGGCTTATTCATTTCTTGGGTAACGATGGTAGTTCCATTAGCAACAAAGGTGCGTAATCCACCAGAATGATCGTAGTGGTGGTGGGTATTAATAACGTAGCGTAATGGCTTGGTAGGGAAAAGTTTTTTTATCTCTTCTAAAACAAGTAGAGACCGAGCTTCACTGGTAAATCCTTCGACTACTGCCACTTCATTACCTAAATCGACTACCCAATTTCTTGCATTAGGAGTTGTGAGATACCAAATTCCATCGCTTATTTTTTCAGTAGCAATTTTAATGGGTTGAACTACAGAGTTTTTGACGATTTCAGGAATCAGATTGGAAGTTTGAGGATTAGCTTTAACGGATTGAATTTCAATTGATAAGGTTGGAAATCCATCCTCTTTTTGTTCTATATGTTTTGGGAATACTACACCAGAGAAGTTTTGATAATCCTTGTAGAAAACCTCTACAAGGTAGTCTCCAATGACTTCATTACTAGTTAGATACTCGACTTTTTCTACGATATTTTTAGAGTTAATAGTGGCTTTAATTTCAGTACTATTCACTTTAAATATTAAAATATTTCCACTCATCTTGCCGGAATTATCGATTGCAGCTTTAATCACACCTTGTGGCGACAACCATAATTGAAGTTTCCTATCTTTAACAGCACCATTATTTGGAATAATTTGACCATCGACCTCTTGCCAAGCGTAGTTTTCATTGACCAGTTGAACAGTTTTTTGGTCTGCAGCCACGGCTTGTGCGCCTCCACCGCGAGGAGGATGTTCTCCCTGAGATCGAATTTGAGTTAGCCTCATGCTTGGGGTTTGGTAATTAATTATTGCTGTATATTCACGTTGAATAAATCGAGGCCAGCGTTCGCCTGGTTCAAAGGACTGACCAAAACTAAAGACATTGCCATTTCCAGAAAACTCAATTGAATTTATGTATTGAGATCCCATAGCGTTAGCTATTTCATTGAGTGGATTATTTTGGGCTTGCACCAAAAAAACCGTAAGAGTTATTAAAACACCCAAGACAAATTTGATACGCATAACTAGCCCCTTAATTAGGCGTGATAATAATTTTTATTTATGGATTGATTCTATCAGAGATGATTTCACAGATGAGGAATCCACCAATTGCTTAAGCAATGATGTACTTGAAGTTTGATCAATATTTATCGGGTGATAATGTATTTAACGATTCAATTTAAGGGTAAGCCCTAAACTTAGAAGTAAGTATTTGTCGTATATTAAATCCTATCTACAAGGAGACAACCATGAAGATTTCAAAGAATTATCTTGCTGGTATTTTGATCTTTTTTTCCATGGGAATTATGGCGCAATCAGCCACACCTCCAAAAGATGCGAAGGGCGCCACTGCCCGTGTACTAGCTGCACTTAATTTAGGCCCCGAGTTTGCAGCAACTGAGGGACGTATTCTTAAATTACAATTCACCACATACGCTCCAGGATCTGCCAGTCAGATTCATAGTCATAAAGATAAACCAGAAGTGGTATACATGGTTTCTGGGAAAGTCATAGAACATCAAGGCGACGTGGCTAGAGTCTATGGCCCTGGGGAGTCGTTTATTGCCAATAAAGATACTAAGCATTGGATGGAAAATAGTTTCCAAGAACCAGCAGTTCTGATGGTTGCTACTATCACTCCGCAATAACCTTTTTAGAGAGTAAAAACCATGAATCGTTTTTCCTTAGCCAAGCTGATTTTTTTGATAACTGTTGCAGTGAGTGTTGTGAGTTGCTCAAATATACCTCCATCTCAACAGCCTAATACAGTTGTTAAGATGTATGTTTTATATTGTGGTGAAGGCCACTCTATGGACCAGTCTAGAT
>DAIQPR010000218.1:0-2856 GCA_036787315.1 Polynucleobacter sp.
GGCTCTGACCGATATTGTCTAAAAACTATTTCTGCTTTAAGAAAATTTAAGAAACCTTCCATTTTTTGCAAGGATATTCGATAGCCCTGAACTGTATAAGTATTGACCCTCATCAGGTCATGATTCGTTTCTGGAATTAAATTCCAAGTGTTATCTAAGAAGTGGGCAGCATGTTGACTTGAAAAGTTCTCAACATCACGGTTACTTAAGCGAACACCGCGCTCCACAATTTTATAAAGATCTTCGTCAGACCATTGGAACTTAAAGTCATCATTCGCTTTCTTTAAGTTCGTTAATAACTTTTCAGAGCAGGCAACACCCTGTGCATCAGGACCCCTGAAGGGAATAGTCGCCTCAATACAGGCAATAATTTGAGCCAAGATACTCAGAGGAAGAATTCCCTCAAGTACTTTTCCTGCAAGCAGAGCACTTAGAAATTCATTTTGGCCAGCCATCGGAAAGAGCGGCTTACCTTGCTCGAAACTAAATATTGTTAAACATAGCCTAAAAATGGGATCTAAAAGTAGCTCAGGATCACTGGTGATCATCAATTGCTGATTATGCTCAAGAATATAAGGCGATATATACCTCGCCATATTGACGTTAATACCTTGGTCGACCTGCACATAGACCGTGTCATGAAATAAAGCAGAGATCACCTCAATTTCATCTCCACCCATGCCAACCTGGAAAATGTGGTCTGGTGTGTGAAAAGATCTCCAAGGCCCTGTCATAGACTGAATAATGAGGTCAGCTATAGGGTTTAATTTGTCATCAGCTAAAACGATACCCAATTTTTTACAAGAGTCTCTTAGACAGTCAAGGCATTTCTGTTTATCTGCAGCTAAATCCATAAGAGTCTTTATAAGTGGGCCACAATTGAAAATAACTGTTCATGCAATGGAACTCGTTTTATCATAAATTTATGATTACTCAATGAAAATTAATGACAACAACACTGCAGAACCCTCTCAGGTATTAAGAAATTTACTCTAAATATTGCAGTAATATATCAAAATCTTCCAATTCAATTCCAGTAATTCCATGCCAAAAAAGCCAGATCAAAAAATCCGAGCTCTCCCCAGAACAGGGGTAATTGGCCTGATTTTCATTGATTTTGGCTTAATGGCCACTATCTACTATCTCACAGATAGTTTTTGGGGCTGGACAAAGGGGGATCTATCTGACGGATTAAGCTTTGATCAATTTGACCTATTTGCGGTTTTACAGTTGATTTTCTTCGCAACTACTGTGGATCAAATTGTCCGTAGAACAGCAATTAACTTTAATAGTATTTCTGAACAAACAAAAGTCCCAAAACTAATTATTCAGGCTTTAACAGTCGTTATTTATGGCTTTTTTGCGCTTATTGGTTTCATACTGCTCTACGATCAGCATTTTTCAAACCTTCTTGCCGCAACTAGCGGAATGGGTATCGGCTTATTACTTTTATTTAAAGATCGATTAGCTGATGTAATGGGTAGCATTCAGTTACAAACTGATGGTCTGGTCAATATCGGCGACTATCTTCAACTCAGTGAAGATGGCAAAGTTGAGACCTATCAGGTAATGGGAATGGAGCAGAGAAGAATGACCCTAAGAAGTATCTCTGATGATCATCAACGGGTTATATCTAATACCAAATTTCTCTCCATTAATTACATCAACCTGACTAAGCAGGGTAAAAACCGCGGCGCAAGGCGCAGTGTATCCGTCCAACTGGATTCAGATAATAACGCTGATAAGGTAATCGAAATTTTCAAACTAGCCTTAGAAAAAGTTTCCTCGAGCAATAAAGACTTTTATGCTTGGTACTCCTGCGGCGCGGCTAAATTAGAAGAGGGATATGTCACCTATAAACTAGAGTATGAGTGCCGTCCTGAAATTCCAATTACGGATAGCGATAATCTAGTGCTTTTGACGGCGCTAAGATTTTTAAAAGCTGCCTCTTTCAAACTAAGCTCATCAAGTGTTGTATTGCCGATTGATCAAGAAATTTCCAGTAATACGAACCGACTACTCAATATGTATGATCTTGGTATCCTCAAGGTCTTAGCGCGTAATGAAGTTATTAGTATTGCCACAAATACAAAAACAATTTATTCCCGTGCTGGCGATCATCTCATTAAGAAAAATGAAAATGCCGATAGCATGTACTTAATTTCCGAAGGGGCGTTAGAGGTCAGTGTGCTAAATAAAGAAGGAAATCCAATTATTGTCGCCACCTTATGGCCGGGCGATTGCGTTGGTGAAATGTCCCTTCTTACAGGCGCTCCTCGCTCTGCAGATGTCTATACCAAACGGAACTCTGTTTTGGTGGAAATCAAAAAAGAAGATATATCCCCAGTATTGGCATCCAATCCTGAGTTAATTCACCATATGTCAGATTTATTGGCAGAAAGAGTTGCTCAAAATGAGAAATCTCTCAGTGGTGAGGATAAGAACAAGAAATTGGAAGAGGCAAGTAAAAATATTGCCGGCAAGATCCTAAACTTCTTCTTCAAAAAATCAGCTGAGGAATAAATACGTTTGCTACTCAATAATTAAGCGAATCTACCAAAAACTGTGCCTCTCTTCTAGCCACTGATTCAGTTTGAGCCTCAACCATAATCCGTAACACGGGCTCTGTTCCCGAAGCTCTAACTAAGACCCTACCCTCGCCCTCTAAATTTTTCTCAACTTTAGAAACAGCTGCTGTAAATTGGGCGTCTGATTGCCATGAAAAATTAGGCTTCACCTTAACGTTCATCAAAATCTGAGGGAGCAACGTGACTGTATCCAAGAGTTCGGATAGGGACTTTTTTTGCTGGCTCATCGCTGCTAAGACCTGCAAGGCGGCAATCGTGCCATCCCCGG
>DAIQPR010000057.1:0-12722 GCA_036787315.1 Polynucleobacter sp.
CTACAACACCCATATTAGATGGGGCATTTTCAGGACTAGGCTTTTCTACAATGCCTGAGAGTTTATAAATTTTATCATCCCATTTTTTTCCATTGATGACGCCATATGACTTACTTTGTTCTTTAGCAATCTCCTCGACACCAATAATAGAACAACGATAATGATTAAATAATTGAATCATTTGATCTAACACTGGTTGTTTACCAGTTAATAAATCGTCTGCAAGAATGACTGCAAATGGGTCATCACCAACTAATTTTTCAGCACACAAAATAGCATGTCCCAATCCCAAAGCTTCGGCTTGTCTAACATAGACGCAATCTACGTGGCTTGGCTTAATATTTTGAACAATCTCAAGCAAATCTTTTTTATTTTTTTGCTCTAGTTCATTTTCTAATTCATATGCTTTATCGAAATGGTCTTCAATTGCTCTTTTGGAACGTCCTGTAACAAAAATAAGTTCTGTAATTCCTGCAGCAATGGCCTCCTCTACTGCATATTGAATTAAAGGTTTATCAACGACGGTTAACATTTCTTTAGGCATTGCTTTAGTTGCTGGCAAAAATCTTGTTCCTAGACCAGCTACTGGAAAAACGGCTTTAAAGACATTATTTTTCATAGTTTTAGAGTTAATTTATTGTTTTAGACGTTCTAATTGTATTTGTAATTTATTTAAAAGGGTTTTGAAATCACTAAGCCTTTTATTTTCTTGAGCGACCACTTCAGCAGGAGCTCTGTCAACAAAACTTTGATTACTCAATTTGTTTTGAGCTTTTGTAATTTCAGCTTCCAATCTAGAAATTTCTTTACCAAGACGAATTTTTTCTGCTTCAACATCTATTTCAACTTCAAGTAGAAGTCTATATTCATTAACGATGACTACAGGGGCTAAAGCTGCTTTTTCATCTACCTTGCTACCCTGTTCATCAATGATGACATTGGATAATTTAGCTAAATTAAGTAAATATGGCACATAACTCTCTAAGATATTAGGATTGCCATGAATGATTAATGGAGCTTTTGTCGCTGGTGAAATTTGCATTTCACCACGTAAATTTCTACAAGCCTCAACCAGCTGTTTTAGCTCTTTAACCCAATCTTCACTGGATTCATCAATTTTCTCGAGTTGAGCTTTAGGGTAAGGTTGAAGAGCAATAGATTGTTTTGGGCAAAGTTCTAACTGTTTTCCAGATTTTGGAGCCACTGTTTGCCACAACTCTTCAGTAATGAATGGAATTAATGGATGAGCTAAGCGAAGAATTGTTTCTAGAACACGAAGGAGTGTTCTTCTAGTTCCTCTTTGGTTTGCTGGAGAACCATTTACAAGCTGAACCTTTGCTAACTCTAAATACCAATCACAATATTCTACCCATACAAATTGGTAAATAGAGGCGGCTATAAGATCAAAGCGATATTCTGAAAATGCTCTTTCAATTTCAGATTCAACCCTTTGTAATTCAGACACTATCCACCGATCAGCTTTAGAAAAGTGCAAATAACCATCTGGCCCACAATCCCCAACACAAGGTGCTATGCCATTACTCTCATCATCACCAGAGCAATTCATTAAAACAAAGCGAGTAGCGTTCCAAAGCTTATTACAGAAGTTTCTATAACCCTCACAACGCTTTTGATCAAAATTAATATTTCTCCCTAAAGTTGCCATTGATGCAAAGGTAAATCTAAGTGCATCTGTTCCGAACGGCGCAATTCCATCTGGAAACTCTTTGGAAGTTTTTTTCTTAATACTATCTGCTTGCTTAGGGTTCATTAAGCCTTGGGTACGCTTTTTGAGTAAATCATCAAGACTAATACCATCAATAAGATCTAGAGGGTCTAAAGTATTACCTTTTGACTTACTCATCTTTTGGCCCTCTGAGTCTCTAACTAGACCATGAACATAAACTTTCTTAAATGGCACCTTACCCGTGAAATGACAAGTCATCATCACCATTCTTGCAACCCAAAAGAAAATAATGTCAAAGCCTGTTACAAGAACTGATGATGGTAAAAAATGGTTTAGTAATTCATTTTTATCAGGCCAACCCAAAGATGAAAATGGTACCAAGGCTGAACTGAACCAGGTATCTAATACATCGGGATCTCTGGTAATAGCACCAGAATAGTTTTGTTTTTTTGCTTCTTCGAGAGCATCTTCATAAGTTCTTGCAACGATATAAGAACCATCTTCTTTATACCAAGCGGGTATTTGGTGCCCCCACCATAATTGACGAGAGATACACCAATCTTGAATATTTTCTAGCCACCCAGCATAAGTGCTATTCCAATTATTTGGAATTAATTCAATATCACCCTTATTAACTGCGGCTAATGCAGCGCTGGCAATTGACTCGCCTGGCATATATTGATTAAAAGGAGTTGGTTTAGACATCGCAACAAACCATTGATCCGTTAACATTGGCTCAATTACACTTTGCGTTCTATCGCCTCTAGGGACCATTAATTTATGGGGTACTATCTCTTTAAGGTAACCCCCGTCAGTCAAATCAGAGACAATTTTTTCACGAGCTACAAAGCGATCTAATCCTTGATATGGCAATGGAGCTGTTTGGTTAATTTTTGCATCTAGAGTAAGAATGTTGATAAGGGGTAGGTTGTGACGAGCGCCAACAGCATAGTCATTAAAATCATGCGCAGGAGTAACCTTAACAACACCTGTTCCAAAGCTCATGTCAACATATTCATCTGCAATGATAGGGATAGACCTATTACACAGTGGTAATAAAACAGATTTACCAATTAAGTGCTGATATCTTTCATCATCTGGATGAACCATTACTGCCACGTCACCCAACATGGTCTCTGGTCGTGTTGTAGCAACAGTAAGATGGCCTGAACCGTCCTCTAATGGATAGTTAATTTGCCACATATGGCCTTGCTCTTCAACACTTTCGACTTCCAGGTCTGAGACAGCAGTACCTAAAATTGGATCCCAATTAACTAAGCGTTTGCCGCGATAGATTAAGCCTTGCTCAAAAAGCGATACAAAAACCTCTGTAACAGCTTTTGACATGGCTGGATTCATCGTGAAATATTCGAGATTCCAATCTATAGAGGCTCCCATACGTCTGATTTGACCAGTAATCGTCGAGCCAGACTCTTCTTTCCATGCCCAAACTTTTTCGATAAACTTTTCACGTCCTAAATCATGGCGCGTTATTTTTTGAGCATCCAATTGTCTTTCCACCACAATTTGAGTAGCTATACCAGCATGATCAGTTCCTGGAACCCAAAGTGTATTTTTACCTTGCATCCTCGCGTGACGGATCAAACCATCCATAATGGTTTGATTAAAAGCGTGCCCCATATGTAAAGTACCTGTAACATTAGGGGGCGGTAATTGAATGCAAAAATTTTCTTGGTCAGCTTGTATTGAAACTGAGCTAATATTCTTTTCAGCCCAAAATTTTAATAATTGCTCCTCTACTTGATGAGATTCAAAAGTTTTTGCTAATTCTGGGTTTTGATCGGACATAGTGGAGTGAATGGGTTGGGGTGAGGGTTTTTCATTTATAGACATATGTCTCAAATTATAATTAGGTATTTATCAAACTTCAGTGAACGACTTATTAAACAATTTAAATCCTGAGCAATTAAAAGCTGTCACACTTGACACCGAACTTTCTGATGGGCGCTTACCATCTGCATTAATTTTAGCTGGTGCTGGTAGCGGAAAGACAAAAGTATTAACAACTCGGATAGCTTGGCTCATACAAACAGGACAAGTATCTCCTGTTGGCATTTTAGCGGTTACTTTTACCAATAAAGCCGCTAAAGAAATGTTAAATCGCCTTTCTTCGATGTTGCCAATAAATACTCGTGGAATGTGGGTTGGAACCTTTCATGGATTATGTAATCGACTGTTGAGGGCACATTATCATGATGCTGGATTACCATCCACCTTTCAAATTTTAGATACACAAGATCAATTATCTGCTATCAAGCGTCTATTGAAGGTTCTTCAGGTGGACGATGAGAAATACCCACCTAAACAATTGCAATATTTCATCTCACATGCAAAAGAGAAGGGACAAAGGCCAAAGGATTTATCTCCGTCAGATGATTTTCAAGCGATGTTAATCAAGTTGTATGCTGCCTATGAGGAACAATGTAATCGAGAGGGTGTTGTTGACTTTTCTGAGCTCTTATTAAGATCTTATGAGCTTTTGAAGCATCATGAGCCAATCCGAAAGCATTACCAACAGCGATTTAGACATATTCTTGTCGACGAGTTTCAAGATACAAACGCATTGCAGTATGCTTGGTTGAAGTTGCTATCCAATCATGGTGGTCAACTTCCTTCTGCCGTTTTTGCAGTTGGAGATGATGACCAAAGTATTTATGCATTTAGGGGTGCAGATGTTGCTAACATGAGGCTCTTTGAAAGACAGTTTCAACCTATGATGGTGAAACTCGAACAAAATTATCGTTCTCATGGACACATCTTAGATACTGCAAACTGTTTAATTGCAAATAACACCCAACGCCTGGGAAAGAGCTTAAGAACTGATGCGGGACATGGTGAATTAGTTAGGCTTTTTGAAGCTCCGAGTGATGGAGCTGAGGCGGCATGGCTCATCGATGAGATTCGTGGTTTGATTAATGACGGATATGCTCGAAGTGAAATTGCAATTTTATATCGAAGTAATGCTCAATCACGAATCATTGAGCATGGGCTATTTTCTGCAGGGATTGCATATCGAGTATATGGTGGATTACGGTTTTTTGAACGAGCAGAGATTAAACACGCACTAGCTTATTTAAGGTTGTTAGAGAATCCGAACGATGACACCTCTTTCTCAAGGGTTGTCAATTTCCCAACAAGAGGAATTGGCGCAAGATCGATTGAAGCCCTTCAAGATATTGCTAGAGCTCAGCAATGTTCTTTATATGCGGCAGCTAGTTTTCTGGAGGGAAAGGCTGGAACATCGCTGAATAGCTTTATTCGACTGATCGACTATATGCGAGATTCTACAAAGAATAATACTTTGCCAGAGTTGATAGACTTTGTTTTACAACATTGTGGACTTATCCAACATTACTTGACTGAGAAAGAAGGGCAAGATCGAATAGAAAACTTACAAGAGTTGGTCAATGCGGCAACAGCATTTATTGCTGAAGAGGGAATTTCTCAAGATACCAAGGCATTAACTCCTATTGAGTTTAATACTAGTATCCCTTTAGAGCCTTTATTCGATAACCAAAGTGCTCCTCAAGTTATTCCAGAAATGTCTCCCCTTGCTGCATTTTTATCGCACGCTTCTTTAGAAGCTGGTGACAATCAGGCTCAAGCTGGTCAAGAAGCTGTGCAGTTAATGACAGTTCATGCATCTAAAGGACTGGAGTTTAAAGCTGTATTCATTACTGGACTAGAAGAAGGTTTATTCCCCCATGAAAACAGCTTAAATGAAGATAAAGGCCTTGAGGAAGAAAGACGTTTAATGTACGTGGCCATTACTAGAGCTAGAGACCGCTTATATATTTCTCATACACAATCTAGAATGCTCCATGGCCAAGTTCGCTATAACCTTCCATCCCGCTTTTTAGATGAGTTACCAAAACAAAGTATCAAAATCCTTACTCCAAAGCAGAAAGATTCTTTATGGTCTTCTCATTCAAGACAAGTCAACCCAAGTTGGGGAAATACCAGTCTTTACGGTAATGATCAAGGTTCTAGAAATTCAAGTTCTGCATCTTCGATTCTAGTAAGCAATACAAAATCTAAGGATGATCATGGCTTTCATGTGGGACAACAGGTTTTCCATAGTAAGTTTGGAGAAGGTCGAATAATCAGTTTTGAAGGCAGTGGCCAAGATACCAAAGCACAAGTTAATTTTGCTCGCCACGGTACAAAATGGCTACAACTTAGTATCGCAAAATTAACAGGAATTTAAACTGAAGTTGGTAATGATTCTGAGTTATCAGTAAAACAACCTTTCCAGGTTGCAAAAAAAGTGCAATATAGAACTGTAATTGCCCCTAAACTGAAAGGGGTAATTACATAAGAAGCATATTCATTTAATTGAACTGCTTCGAATATTGCTCCTACAAACAATGGGATTGCAATAAGAATGATGGCCCAGGTGCTGAAATAGACAAAGAAGGCACCCTTATTGAGCCAAAACGCCATCCAACTCCCAAATAATGCTTTTGGGATTGACAGGTTTTTCCAAGCAATAAGTTGTGGTGAAAACCACATGAGCATAGCAATTGGCATATAGAGTATGCCAGCAACAATCATTGCGAAATAAAGTTCTTTCACAATATTTGGATTAGACAAAGACCCATCACTAATTAAGGGAATTATCTTTTCAATATTTACAAATTGAGAGGCAATAAAACTAATAAAAACTATTAAAACAGCATAAATAGAGCCGAGCTTTAAAAGACGACTTTTAATTTCACGGGGATAGTTTTTTAAAGCGCTTAAATAGACTGTGGGCCTAACAACCTCTTTACGAATAACCTTTTGGCAACCTGTTAAAAATCCTACTGAAAATACAGGATTTAAAATTAAAATTACTATGAAACCAATGACTGGAATAAACATAGAGAGTTGTACTAAAAAAACATACAAAAAAACCAGCATTAATAAGGTAAAAGGGTTTTGCTTAAATAGCCAAACACCTTGCCGAATCCAGACATAACCAGTTGAGGCTTGAACGCGATTAATTTGCATTATTGTGGATTCTTAAGCGAAGTATTTTTTCAAAATGGTAGGGATCGTGAGGAGTCAACAGTTGCGCATCTCTAGGAATATAAAAATCCCATAATCTTGAAATCCAAAACCTTAGGGCTGCGGCTCTTAACATCATATTCCAGCTAGCATTCTCTTCTGAGGTAAAAGGACGGATGCTTTGATAAGCACTTACAAACTCTTGTAAACGAACAGGGTCAAAAATTCCCGTTTTTAAATCTATACACCAATCATTAACAGTTACAGCGACATCAAACAACCATTTGTCAGTACCAGCAAAATAAAAGTCAAAAAAACCACTTAATTGCTTGTCTTCTTTAAAAAGAACATTATCCCTAAATAAATCACAATGGCATGCACCAAAAGGCAAGCTTTGATAAGTTTTGCTGCTAAAAAAAACATTTTGAGCCTCTAACTCAGTTTGTAAAAGGTTTTTTTTATCCTCATCTATAAAAGGAAGTATTTCGGGTACAGTTGCATTCCACCATGGCAAGCTTCGCAGGTTTTCTTGGAATTCAGGATATTTTTCTCCAACTAAATGCATTTTTGCGAGCATTTCACCAACTTGAGCGCAGTGATTGGATGTGGGGTTTAGCTTTGAGCTGCCGGCAAGCTTACTGACTATAACAGCTGGCTTACCTGCAAGTTCCTGAAGAATTTCCCCATTTTTATTTCTAAATGGAGTAGGCACACTGATTCCCTTAGATGAAAGAAAATCCATCAAATTCAAATAGTAGGGTAGTTGCTGATGGTTTAAACGCTCAAATAAAGTCAGAACGTATTGAGAAATCAGACCATTTTTTTTAATACCTAAAAAATAATTTGTATTTTCAATTCCTCCACTTATTCCTTCTAAGTGAGTCAAATCCCCAAGGTCGAATGTGCTCTTGAGCCAATCGCTAGTTTGTTCAAAAGTAACTGAGGTATAGACTGCCATAAAGTTTAAAAAGGTAAGCTGACAGAAGGAACTCTATTAATTGTTTGGCGAGAGGTGTTTACATCTCTATCAAGTGGGGGACTCATTTGATAATGTGTTCCTACGTTGGAGTCTACTTGAATTTCCACATGTTGCCCAACATCACGAAACTCTTGCACTTTGGTACCATCATCTTCTTGATATAAAAAACTTTGATTTCTTTTTTGTGGGCCTTGGACGCCTTCTTTAGCACTTACTACCTGAGCTATTGGTTGACGATTTATCGCATCCAATTCTTGCTGGCTCAAAATTTGAGACTTTGTAGGTGTTGAAATGTTATTTGATTGAGCCCAAAGGAAAAAAGGTTGAATCAAAATTAGGGTGATAATACTCCCTAGGAAATTACGAAATTTAAACAAAATGTATTTATTCATAGGTCAATTGTACGATTAAGGTATGTCTACAGAATTATTATTACTCGTTGACGGTTCAAGTTACTTATATAGAGCCTTTCATGCGATGCCAGATTTAAGAAATCCCAGGGGCGAACCTACGGGAGCAATTTATGGAATGATAAATATGCTTCGTCGTTTACGCACGGAATTACCCACCTCACATATCGCCTGTATTTTCGACGCTAAAGGACCAACCTTTAGAGATGAATTGTATCCTCAATATAAAGCAAATAGGTCGTCGATGCCAGAAGATTTAGTGGCACAGATCGAGCCAATACATGCAGTTGTCAAAGCACTGGGTTGGCCAGTGATTATGGTTCCAGGAGTTGAAGCTGATGACGTAATTGGAACTTTAGCCAAAAAAGCTACTGAGCATGGCTGGAAAACTGTTATTTCCACAGGAGATAAAGATCTTGCTCAATTAGTAGATGAATCTGTAACCCTAATAAACACCATGAGTAATGAAAAATTAAATATTCAAGGTGTTATTGATAAGTTTGGGATTCCTCCTAATTTAATAGTTGATTATTTAACAATTATTGGAGATACAGTAGATAACGTACCTGGAGTACCTAAAGCTGGACCAAAAACAGCAGTGAAGTGGCTGACGGAGTATGGGAATCTCGACAATTTAATAGTTAATGCTGACCAAATTAAAGGAGTTGTTGGGGAAAATTTAAGAAATTCAATAGACTGGTTAGCAAAAGCAAAGCATTTATTGACAGTAAAAATTGATTGCGAATTAAATGAGCATCTTTCTGACTTGTCTGAACTGCAGGTTCAGCCAGAAAACCATGATGAACTACGTGCTTTATTTATTAAGTATGGTTTTAAAACTTGGTTAAAAGAATATGAAAGTAGTCATTCTGACCAATCAGACAATCTTTCTCCAATTCCGTCGCAAAATAATTTAGGTTTAGTTTCTGTAAGTTTGGAAAAAAAATATGAAAGTGTCACTTCAATTGATCGATTAAATCATTGGATTGAGAAGATTTCAAATGCTGAATTAACCAGCTTTGACACTGAGACTACAGGCCTTGAACCAATGCATTCGGAGTTGGTAGGTATTTCTTTATCTGTTGAGCCAGGAGAAGCTTGTTATATCCCTTTAAAACATATGACTAATGAGGACCAATTAGATCGGTCTGAAACTTTGGCAATTCTAAAACCTTGGTTAGAGAATAAAGATGCTGCAAAAGTTGGTCAAAATTTGAAATTTGATTGGCATATATTATCCAATCATGGAATTAACTTGCAAGGGATTGTTCACGATACTTTGTTGCAGTCATATGTATATGAGTCTCATCGATCACATGACATGGATAGCTTGGCACAACGCCATCTAGGAATTAAAACTATCACTTTTGAGGAAGTTTGTGGCAAGGGAGCCTCACAAATTAGTTTTGATCAGGTAGATATTGCAACAGCCACCCAATATGCTGCAGAAGATGCGGATATAACATTACGATTACACCATTACCTTTGGCCTTTAATCGAAAAGGATGAGCAGCTTAAATATGTTTATCACATCATTGAAATTCCAACCATGATGGTTCTTGCCAAGATGGAACGAAATGGAATTCTGATTGATTCTCACAAACTGTCTCAACAATCTCAGGTGATTGGTCACAGAATGATGGAGCTTGAGAAAGAGATATATGAGTTGGCAGGACAGCCATTTAATATTCAATCTCCAAAACAAATTGGCGAAATCTTGTTTCAGGTTAAGCAACTACCAATCGTTAAAAAAACTCCTGGTGGAGCACCCTCAACAGATGAAGAAGTTTTACAAAAGCTTTCTGAAAACTATCCTTTACCTGCAAGAATATTAGATTACAGAAGCTTGGCAAAACTGCAGTCAACGTATATCGAAAAATTACCTCGTATGGCAGATAAAGCCACTGGAAGAGTTCATACAAATTATGCCCAGGCAGTTGCCGCAACCGGAAGGTTGGCATCCAATGAGCCTAACTTGCAAAATATTCCAGTAAGAACTCTTGAGGGTAGGAAAATTCGAGAAGCATTTATTGCTAAACCAGGATGCAAAATAATTTCAGCTGATTATTCACAAATTGAATTACGCATCATGGCTCATATTGCTCAAGATGCTAATTTATTAGATGCATTTGCTAATGGTAGAGACATTCACCAAGCAACCGCAGCTGAAATATTTGAAATTAGTCTTGATCAAGTTAATAGTGAACAACGTAGATATGCAAAGATTATTAATTTTGGTTTGATATACGGGATGAGTGCTTTTGGTTTGGCTAGCAATTTGGGGATAGAACGTTCAGCAGCACAGGCATATATTGATATGTATTTTGCAAGATATCCTGGAGTAGCAAAATATATGGCTGACACAAGGGTCTTAGCAAAAGAAAAAGGTTATGTAGAAACAATTTTTGGAAGAAGATTGTGGCTTCCGGAGATTAATAGCTCTAATGGTATGCGTCGTCAAGGTGCAGAGCGTGCAGCTATTAATGCTCCAATGCAAGGTACTGCCGCAGATTTAATTAAGTTATCTATGATCGCTGTTCAAGCTTGGATTGAAGAACAAAAATTAAGTTCTAAGCTTCTTTTACAAGTGCATGACGAATTAGTTCTTGAGGTTCCTTTTGAAGAATTGGATGAAGTTCAAAAAGGATTGAGAACGTTGATGACTGAAGTTGCAAAATTAAGAGTTCCCTTAGAAGTAGGAATTGGTGTTGGCGATAATTGGGAAGAGGCACATTAATCGATGGAAAATAATTTGTTGTTAGTTTGGATTGTATTAGCCACTCTCTCTGCTGGACTTATTAGTATTACAGCAGCGGCCTCCTTATCATTTAAATTATTGACCTCCATGGTTGAAAATATGGTCAGCTTTTCGGTAGGCTTGCTTTTGGCTACAACCTTTTTGCATTCATTACCAGAGGCCTTTCATGACTCTGGTGCTTCACCAACCTATTTATTTTCATTATTACTTGCTGGAATATTGTTTTTTTTCATGTTAGAAAAAGTAGCATTATTAAGACATAACCATCACCATGAGGGAGATGGACACAATCATCATGCCGGACATGATGCTGAAGAAGCGGGTAAAAGTGGTTGGATGATTCTTGTAGGAGATGGCGTACACAATTTCGTGGATGGAGTTTTAATTGCTGCAGCGTTCATTGCCAATCCAGAGGTTGGAGTATTGACTGCAGTTGCAATTATTGCTCACGAAATTCCCCAAGAGATTGGAAATTTTATGGTTTTACTCAATGCTGGCTTTAGTAAAAAGCGAGCACTTTTTTATAATATGATTTGTGGTTTGCTCGCGGTTGTAGGTGGGGTTCTTGGATATGCCTTTTTAGAAAGGGCAGTGAGCTGGATCCCATATTTATTAGTTTTTGCATCAAGCAGTTTTATTTATATTGCTGTAAGCGATCTGATGCCTCAAATGCATCGCAGGATTCAATTTAATGAATCATTAAAGCAAATTGTTCTTATTCTTAGTGGGATAGGTCTAGTTTTAGGCCTATCCTTTATGCATCACTAATTATTTGATACCCATATTTGCACGGTACCATTCATGAAAATGTTGCATACCGTCTTCCATAGGACTTTGGTAAGGCCCAACTTGATTTTCGCCCCTAGCCATTAGAGCTGATCTTCCAGCATCCATCCTCTGGGCAATTTCGTCGTCCTCTACGCAAGTTTCCATGTAAGCCGCTCTTTCAGCTTCAATAAACTCTCTTTCGAACCAAACGATTTCTTCAGGGTAATAAAACTCAACAATATTTCTAGTTTTATTGGGGGCAATAGGTTGTAATGTAGAGATACATAAAACACCCGGGTACCATTCGATCATTACATTTGGATAGTAAGTTAACCATATAGCTCCACAATCAGGAAGTTTTCCACCATGATGGCGCAGAACGGCATCGTGCCACTTGGCATATGTATGTGAACCAGGTTTTCTCAGTTGGTTATTAAGGCCAACTTTTTGAACGCTATACCAGTTGTCAAACTCCCAAGAGAGATCATCACAGGTTACGAATTGTCCTAGTCCAGGATGGAAAGGACCGACGTGATAATCTTCTAGGTAAACTTCGATAAAAGTTTTCCAGTTGTAATCACATTCATGAACTTCAACATGGTCTAGCAAATACCCTTTAAAGTTGAGTTCTTCTTTGACACCTAACTTTTCAAGATCAGAGTGAACATCTCTAGCACCTTCAAAAAGAAGACCTTGCCAATTTTGAAGTGGACTTTGACCTAAATGAAGGCAAGGATTTTGACCAAAGTGAGGCGCTCCTAAAAGCTCTCCTTTAAGGTCGTATGTCCAACGATGAAGTGGGCAAACAATGTGATCTACTTGGCCTTTGCCATTGAGCATAATTGCTTGACGATGACGACAAACATTAGAAAGAAGTTCGATACCTCTTTCATTGCGAACTAGAACACGCCCCTCATTTTCTGTTCTCAGGGTTTGGTAATCACCAATATCTGGAACCATCAGTTCATGACCGATGTACTTAGGACCCTTTGCAAAAAGCAAAGACATTTCTTTATTAAATAAATCAGCGTCAAAATAGGCGCTGACTGGTAACTGCAAATTGGACGGCGCAAGCTGCTGCGCGGTAGCCAGATTAGTCATTCTCCCCAC
>DAIQPR010000058.1:0-12703 GCA_036787315.1 Polynucleobacter sp.
GACCACCACTCGTATGCCATACGAAAAACAATACCAATTTTTTTCTCGCCAGGCCATGTAAAGTTGTCTTGAGGATGTATCTCAACCCCTCCTGCATGAATATCATACATATGCGTCATTTTGTCTCCATTATTTTTTTATAACTACTTTTAATCTATTTCGACTAAGCACATACAACATCAAGGACAATTTATCCTTTGATATTTGATCAAAGTCTATCGATAAATAAGTATAACGAATGTTATACTTCCACCGAAAAGTTTAAATGCATTCTAATAAGAAAAGTATGGCTAAAGAAGACCTCATCAAACATTACATATCTCAGGGTTGGCAAACATTTACCGATGAGGGCTTTATGCAAATTGCCGGACCATTTTTCTATAAAGAAGATGGTTTAAATATGCATTTTTTATTTCCTACCGGTGACCAACATAAAAACCTGAGGGGTGTGGTGCAAGGTGGCGCTCTAATGACTTTCACAGATAGAGCATATGGCGCATTAGCTCGTCATGCTACTGGCATCAAAGCAACTGCCACCATACAGTTCAATTACAACTTTATTGATGCAGTTCAACTTGGTGAAGTGGTTGAACTTACACCTCAGATCACTAAAGCAACCAAAAGTATGGTTTTCTTAAACGGTCAACTCATGGTCGGCGAAAGAATTGTTGGCTTTGCTACTGGGGTTTGGAAAAGATTTAATTAGATCCATCTTAACTTATCAAGTTGGATATCCAGCATCTCTTAAAGGCATTTGAAGAACTAAAATCTGTGTAGGTAATCCATGCGTTTCTATTAGAATATTTTGCAACTTTGGATAAGCGAATATATTTTCATTTTTAACCAGCTTAGTATCCTCAATATAAACCGTTCCCTGCATTGCAATCAAAAACACACCAGCAATATTTTGCGGAATACTTAACTGATACTGGTTTTCTGCTGGGATTTCTAGTACACCAACACCCAAAGTATTTTCCTGATGAATCCAAGACAAGGTACTTTGACTGAGTGAACTCAACTCACTGAAGTCTTTCGTACGTATCGAAGGTGAGGTGTAGTGATGTTTAGGCCCTTTTTTTAAGTTCTCCATTTTTTCGGGTAAAAATTGAGCTCCTAGATCTCTAGACGCACGTAAAGTCAAATACTGCAAGCCTTGAGGACCAGCAATAATCGGGCCATATCCAGTAAATGCTCCTGCATAATGGACTAAATAAGGATTAACTGCATGTCGGCCAAAACTACCTGTTCCTTCAATAAAAACCTGAAATTGATTTTGAGTGTGAAAATGGAGTGGATTCGTTACAAGGGGTAATTGCTTAATTAAATAGGATTGTGGACAATTCTCTAAATCATCATGTTTATCAAAATAATCATGACGATAATATTTCAAACCGTTATCGTGCTCATGATAGGTAAATTGCTCATTTTCTTTGAGTGCGAACTTTAAAGCTTCTGTCATTCTATCTTCGCCCCAGATTCACGCACACGTTGCCCCCATTTGACATATTCAACTTGAAGAAATTCATCAAATTCTGTAGGGCTCTTACTCATGAGTATTTCCGATCCGAGGCCTTGAAGTCTTTTAATAATCTCTGGATCTTGCAATGCACTATTTAACTCTTTATGTAATCTTTCCACAATTGGTTTTGGCGTGCCCGCCGGAGCAAATAAACCTAACCACGCTCCTCCATTAAAGCCTTTTAAACCTAATTCATCTAAGGTAGGTGTATCAGGTAAAAAAGAAGTACGCGTTAATCCACCCGTAGCCAAAGCTTTGAGCTTACCAGCTTTAATGTGTGGCATCAATGTCAGTACCGTATCAAAAGTGACATCAACCTGTCCGCCTATTACATCAGTTTGCGATTGTGAACTTCCCTTATAAGGAACATGCACCATCTTAATGCCCGCTTGACTGGTAAACATACTCATAAGCAAATGACTTGTTGCACCATTACCGATGGAAGCATAAGTGTATTTATCCGGTTCGGCTTTAGCTTTTTCGATCAAATCAGTGACACTTTGAATTCCTGATTTAGGATTTGTAACCATCACATAAGGTAACCAAGAAACTAAACCAATCGGTGCAAAACTTTTGCGGGAATCATAGTTTAATTTGCTATAAAGGTGAGGATTCGTAGCAAATGGCGCCGTTGCACTCAAGAGCAAAGTATGGCCATCTGGAGCTGCAGCAGCAGCTACACCGGCTCCCAAACTTCCACCTTGACCAGGCCGATTATCAATGATGAAAGATTTTCCAAATTTTGTTGCAAAGCGCTCTGCTAGAATTCTGGCAACAGTATCAGTTGCTGTACCAGGTGGAAAGCCAACAACAATGGATACATTTTTTTCAGGATAACTACTTGAGTTTTGTGCCTGAATGCTTGAAATAGCAAAAAAACATAAGAAAAAAAGAAATACTTTTTTCATTTGAGTCCCCGTTTATTTTTATTACCTAAAGCTTAGCACAAGGAGGCTTTTCAAATGTGTAAAGTAATTAGCGACCTCTTCCAGCAGCTTTTTTCATGACCTTTCCAGCACCTACCGGAGGTGGAGTTCGCTTAGACGATTTTGCATCACCCTTAGCATCCTTAGATTCAGGATGAGCAGCAGCGTGTTTTTTGGCGAGTGCCTCTTTAATGCTTGAAGAAAATGATTTTTTAACTTCTGTCATGAAATACTCCTTATTCTTTTGACTTTGTATTTATCATCATATTCCATATCCTAAGGAATAGTGAGTAATATCGCAATAACTATAACTCAGAGGGGTTATAAGTTTTAATCAGCCTAGCATTACCAAGATCATCAAATTGAATAAGCACCAACTCTCCAGATGAAGTATTTACCCCGGTATATGCCTGTATATTGACTTGGTGTGTAACCATAATCGTAGGCTTGCTTTGAATATGTTGCCGATTATCTAACATCCACTGCGTTAAACTTTTTTTAGCAGGAAGAGCATAATCCGCCTCATTAAATGTAGACCCAATAGCATCTAATTTTTTCAATTTACCCTTATTAAGATAAAAAGCAGTATCAACACATCGGCACCAAGGACTTGTGTACACTTCAGCAGTTTGTATACCTTGTAGTGATAACCACTGGCCAATTTTTTTTGCCTGATCAATTCCTTGTTGATTGAGGTTACGCTGGGTAGAACAATCGTCTAGTTTGAAATTGCTTGGATCCCCCACTCCAGGAGCATAAGCATGACGCATCATTAAAACAACTCCAGGTTGTTTCATAAAATCAGATAACTCGCTAGCATGAGCAGGAACAATAAGCAAAATGGCAACAAGGGCCAATACATAGTAATAGCAATGCCGAAGAAATTGATTCATCTATATATTTAGAAAATGCTTTATGAAAATCGTGGGGGAGTCCCCCCACGTTTTTAACGCAGTTTTATTTCGCTGATGGCGCAACAACTTGAACCGCAATATTTTCAGTAATTACAGCTTCGATTTGATTACCCTTTTTAATACCTTTTAAAATCTCTGGTCCAACAGATACGATGACAGTTTTGTAAGGGCCTTTTAATGTCACTGTATTATTTTTAGCATCAATAGCAACTACATCAGCAACTACTTTTACCTGATGCTCAATAATTCCAGCAGGCTTATCTCCAGATTGAGCTCTTGAGTAGGAAATAGTTTCTTGTCTTTCTTTAATACCATTATTTAGAACTTTGACGTCAGAGATGATGACTTTCATGATACTTAAAGTAACAATATCTCCCACTTTAATTTTGTCGAAGTTCTTTACTTCTTCGCCTAAAACAGCTTCTAACTCTCGACCTTCAGGACCAACAACAACTACTTTTCTAGTTTTTGGATCTATCGATTTAAATTTACCCTGAAATTGAACACCTTCCATAGCTTTCAAAACGCCTGGGCCAGCTTCAACAGCAATAATGGCCTATGGTTGATTTTGCGCAATAGCTGGTTGAAAAGCCAATATAGATAATGCAATTGATGCTAAAACTATTTTTTTCATAGGTTTCCTCTGAGAGTAATTAAAAATTAAAATTTGATAATATCACCAGGTTTCATTACTTTTACCTGAGTCTTTGTTTTACCCAATGCTTGAATAAATTCTTCAGGCGTACCAATGTTATAAGGGTTTGTTTTATAGTGCATTGGAATTGCAAATTTAGGCTTTAAGTAATCATTAATCGCCATTGCAGCTCCTTTAGGATCCATAGTAAAGTTACCACCAATTGGTAACAAAACCAAATCAGGATGATATCTTTTTTGAATTAAGCTCATATCTGTAAATACATCAGTATCTCCAGCATGGTAAATCGTAAAGCCATTTTCTAATTGAATAATAAATCCTAAAGGCTCTCCACCCGGTAAACTCTCGTCTTTATCAGTTTGCGGATTTCTCCAAACATAAGTAGAAGAGTGCTCTGCATGAACAGCAGAAATTTTTACACCTGGGATAGGAGAAACAGTTCCACCTTTATTCATTCGGGGTAAATTTTTTGCTGGCAAGATCGCTAAATTCATGAGCGTTTGATTAAAATCCCCAGGAGCATACATTGGAGCATCATTCATCTTGGCAAGCTCAGGAGCATCAGCCATATGGTCCCAGTGAGCATGCGTTACCAAAATCACATCGACTTTACCAATCTTTTCTAAATTCTTTAACTCCGGAGGCGTCACAGGATTTTTTAAAATCCACGGATCAACCATAATGACCTTGCCACTTTGAGTGGTGATTTTGAATGCAGACTGACCATACCACTGCAACTCAACTGAATTTTGAGCATTAACATGCGAGAAATGAAAAAATGCAATAGAACAGACTATAAGTCGAATAAGTTTTTGCATAGTTTTCTCCTTAATTTTTTGATTTAGACAAATATACTATTCCATGATGATAGTGTATATATCATGCATAATATGTTTCAAAGCATAATAAATTAAGGAGATCATTGATGTCAGTCACTATGTATGGATTTTGGAGATCATTAGCTGCATTTCGTGTTCGGGCTGCTCTTAACTACAAAGAAATTCCTTTTAATGAAAAAATCATCGATCTTGTCCAAGGCGATCAATTTTCAGATGATTATCATGCTTTAAACCCACAACACGTCATCCCTCTACTCGATCATGATGGTAAGCATATTACCCAGTCTTTAGCTATTCTTGAATATATAGAACAAACTTGGCCACAAAACACCATCATGCCAAAAGATGCCTATTTACAATCTTATGTTCGATCAATTTCTCTCATTACTATTGCCGACACACACCCTTTAGTAGTTCCTAGAGTGCGTGGTTTTTTACACAAAACTTACGGCCAAGATGAGGCTGGCCAAGGCGCATGGGCAAGACATTGGTTAAATGAAGGAAGTAAAGCAATAGAAGCTAGACTTATCAATGAAAAACTGTCTGGGAAATATACCTTAGGTGATGAGATTACACTCGCTGATTTTGCATTGTGTTCACATGTCATTGGAGCTAGATTATTTGAAGCTGATTTAAGCCTTGCACCTCGATTAGTTGAAATAGCTAACCATTGCCTAGAATTAGATGCATTTGGTAAAGCACACCCCCTCAAACAACCAGGTGCTCCTATAAAAAAATAAGTTCTATTAAAGCTTACAGATGATGGAAAAGATCTTTAAAAGTGGTTATATCAGGCAAATAGATTATGAATCTAAAGAGTCTATTCTAGAAATCACTTTCGAGAACTTTAATTGTCTTGCTTATAAAGGTGTACCGAATTGGGTCTTTGAGAAAATGAGCCGTGATCCAAGTCCAAAATCGTTTTGGGAGGATCACGTCAAAGATGAATACACTCCTACTAGCCCAAAGAAAAAATCATCTTCTAGTAATTTAGATGCTCTTAACAATCTCTTCGGAAATTCTTGATCTTAGATTTAATCAAAAATTTTAAATTTATAGAATTACTTTAGGTGATACGTGATGACTAGCGATTAACCATTGCCCATCTCTCAAAACAATAATATGCGTTATTCGAACCTCTAATGGGTCGGTTTGATGACGTAAGAATTTAGCAGTACCAGCCATACTGATGACATCAGACGTTAATTGAACTAGATATTCAGAAGTAAACTCTACTCCTTTATACAAACCTTTTGGCAATTGTTCAAAATAGCTTTGAACAGCCTCTCGCCCGACAAAGGGGGGAATAGCACTCCCAAATAAGACCGCATCTTGGGTATAGTTTTGGGCCATTGCTTTTGGACTAAGCGGTGTAAAACTTTTAGACCAACGTTCATGAACTTGCGAAATAATTTCTTGTAAATTGAAATGTTCCATAAAATGGTGTCTCAACATATGATTTGATTAATAGGATTAAACCATGAATTTAATTTCATCGATTTGCGATAATAAGTTCAAGAAAGCACAAATATGACTAATCTTCTTCAGGGTTTTACAGCTCACACTTTTACTTATTCTCATCCAAGTGATGGGGAAATCACTATTGCCTATCAAAAGGCAGGCAATGGTCCCCCTCTCCTTTTATTGCACGGTTTTCCACAAACTAAAATCATTTGGCATTTAGTCGCACCAAAATTAAGTGAACACTTCACCGTCATAGCTAGTGATTTGCGTGGTTATGGTGAGTCGTCTAAACCCAGCGGAAACGCAGATCATTCAAACTACTCCAAACGGTCTATGGCTCAAGATCAAGTCTCTTTGATGAAACATCTAGGTTTTGATCAATTTCGTCTTCTAGGCCATGATCGTGGTGGTCGTGTAGCACATCGCTTAGCAATGGATCATCCAAACAATATTAGCCAATTAATGGTTTTAGATATATCTCCCACACTAGCTATGTATGAGCAAACCTCAATGGCTTTCGCACAAGGATATTGGCATTGGTTTTTCTTGATTCAAAAAGCACCAATACCAGAAACGATGATTGGCGCTAACGTGGAATTTTTCCTTAAACAATTTATGGGCGGAAGATTTGCTGGCCTTGGCATCTTTGAAGACTATTGCTGGCAAGAGTACCTAACAACGATGCAAAATCCTGCTGCTCTGCATGCCATGTGCGAGGATTACAGAGCAGCCTCAACAATTGATTTAGAACATGATCGTGCAGATCGATCATCTAACAAAGTTTTAGATATTCCGTTAAGAGTTTTATGGGGTGAACATGGTTTAGTCAATGCTTGCTTTAAACCACTGCAAGATTGGGGTAAGGTAGCAAACAATGTGACCGGAAGAACAGTTTCGAGTGGACATTATGTTCCAGAAGAAGCTCCCGATGAATTACTCGAAGAAGCATTGAAATTCTTTCAGTAAATCTTATGTGTATTAGCTTTCAGAATACTTTTAATCAGGTTTGGGTAAAAAAGAATTTAAATGTCACTCTGCCCTCTAATTACCCAGAGGAAGCTTTCCCAGGATATAAGGCTCCACTGGTTTTGAAGAGTCATAAGTCCGGTAGGATAGCCTGTGGTGTTGCAGAGTTTGGATTGATACCTCATTGGTCAAAAGATAAAAAGATTCAAAAGTATACTTATAACGCTCGTTTTGAGACAATCGATTCCAAGCCATCCTACCGAACAGCTTGGAATTCAAGACATTTTGGACTTGCATTAATGGACTCTTTTTACGAACCCCTATACAGCAATGGGAAGTCCACACGAACCGCGATACGCTCAACCACTAGAGAACCTCTCGGTGTGGCTTGTATCTGGGATACTTGGAAGCCTAGTGAGCAAGAGGAAACCATAACTAGCTTTTCTTTAATTACTATTAATGCAGATGAGCATCCCATCATGAAGTCTTTCCATAAGCCAAATGATGAAAAAAGGACCATCGTTTGCCTAAAACCAGAATATTTTCAAGATTGGCTTAATGCTACTATTGAAGATGCCCACCAACTTTTGCAGTTAGATAACATGCTTGATTTGGAGTGAATAATGACTGTTAGATCAATCTTAAAAATGGGGGAGCCACTCTTACTCCAAGAAGCCGCTCTAGTCCCAGTTGAAAAAATAAGCTCTTCTGAAATCCAAAATATTATTCAGGATATGCTAGACACAATGAAAGCTGCCAATGGCACCGGACTTGCCGTACCGCAAATTGGTATACCACTTCAAATTGTTGTATTTGGTTTCGAATCAAACAGTCGATACCCGAATGAAGCGCCAATATCTCAGACAATTCTGATTAATCCGACTATCACCCCACTAGAAAACACACAGGAAGATGGTTGGGAAGGTTGCCTGTCGATTCCAGGTCTTAGAGGGCTTGTTCCGAGGTATACATCCATTAGATATCAAGGATATGATGAGAAGGGTGAGATCATCGATAGAAGTGTTAAAGGGTTTCATGCACGAGTTGTACAACATGAGTGTGATCATTTAGCAGGAAAACTTTACCCAACACGTATCAAAGATATGACAAAGTTTGGTTTTACAGAAGTGCTTTTTCCAAATTTATAAACGATTCATCATCATTTTTTGAAATGATTTATAGTAGAAAAAACTACAAGGGACTACTATGCAAATAACTGTCAATAATCAGGTTCACAATATTGATGTTGAACCAAACATGCCTCTATTGTGGGCAATCCGTGAAATCATCGGACTTACTGGAACTAAATATGGTTGTGGTATCGCGCAGTGCGGTGCCTGTACCGTTTATATGAATGGTGAGCCAGTACGCTCTTGCTCAATCCCTGTTTCAGCTGTGGGTAGCATGAAGATTACAACGATTGAAGCCCTCTCCCCTGATAATACTCACCCTGTCCAAAAAGCTTGGATTGCACTGGACGTTCCACAATGTGGCTACTGCCAATCTGGTCAAGTGATGGCTGCTGCAGCCCTCCTCAAGAGAATTCCAAAACCAACCGACGCTGATATTGATAATGCAATGTCCAATATTTGTCGCTGTGGTACCTACCAAAAAATTAGAGATGGTATCCACGTTGCATCTGGCCAAAAGAAATTGGCTGATGTTCTTGCACAGTATGAAGCTAGCCCACAAACACGCGGTTAAGGAGACAATATGAAAACAACACAAATTGAGAACGCTGGACGTCGTCGTTTTATTATTGATACGTCAGTTTTAGGTGGTGGCTTAATGCTAGGTCTTGGCTCCGTTCCAATGGATGCATTAGCCCAAAAGAATCCAGCCTATAACCAAAATAGTATTATGAATGCTACAGATCCTGAAGTGAATGCCTGGGTCAATATCAAACCAGATGAAACAGTCATCATCCGTTTTGTTAGATCGGAAATGGGGCAAGGCACAAGAACTGGACTTGCTCAGTTAGTTGCTGAAGAGCTTGAGTGTGATTGGAAAAAAGTCATCACCGAATCCCCAACCCCAGGTCAAAGCGTGGCTCGTAAACGCGTTTGGGGTGAGATGGGCACATTTGGTAGCCGTGGCATCAGAATCTCAGAAGATTATGTGCGTCGTGGCGCTGCTGCTGCAAGAATGATGTTAATGCAAGCAGCTGCGAATGAATGGAATGTTCCTGTCAGCGAGTTAACTGTTAATAAAGGCGTTATTAGCCACGCTAAATCCGGTAAAAAAACAACCTATGGCAAAGTGTCTGAGGCTGCTGCAAAAGTAACTCCACCTGATCCAAAGTCTATTACCCTCAAAGATCCTAGAACTTGGAAAGTTGCAGGTAAACCGCTCTCCCGAATAGATACTTCTGACAAAGTAAATGGAACTAAAGTATACGGCGTAGACCTTCAATTACCAGGTATGCTTTGCGCCGCCGTAAAAGCCTGTCCAGTATTTGGTGGAAAGATTGTTAGCTATGACGAGTCTAAAGTTAAAAACTTACGTGGTGTAAAAGGGGTTGTCAAAGTTAATGATGGCACAGTTGCAGTTGTGGCTGATACTTGGTGGCGCGCTAAGACTGCTCTAGAAGCACTTCCTATTGTTTGGGATGAAGGAAAAGGTGCAGGAGTTTCTTCAAAAGACATCGATCAGATGATGTTGAATAGCTTGAATGAAACTGTAGATTTTGCGCTTCGCAAAGAAGGTGATGCCCTAGGTACTATTCAAAATGCTCCAAAGAAAATGGAAGCCGTTTATTTCACACCATATCAAGCTCATGCCACAATGGAGCCAATGAATGCAACTGTGCGTATTACAGCTGATCGTGCTGAAGCTTGGGTACCAACCCAAACTGGCGAAGGTTCATTTGCAGCATTATCTGAAACCGCTGGTCTTCCACTCGAAAAATGTGAGCTCTACAAATTAGACGCTGGAACAGGACTTGGAAGAAGAGCAGCAGCTCAAGACTTTGTGCGCACAGCAACTCTAATTGCTAAACAATTTCCTGGAGTGCCAGTCAAAATGATGTGGAGCCGTGAAGAAGATATGACCCATGACTTCTATCACCCGCTAGCTGTGGCAAAAATGTCTGCTGGAATGGATGCTAATGGCAACATTACTGGCATGCATATTAAGGTAGCAGGCCCATCAATCCGAGCAACTCTTTTTCCAATGGCACTCAAAGACAATAAAGATGTCTTCCAGATGCAAGGACTCTACGCTGAACCAGATGACGCTCAAATGGGATACTCCTTCCCTAATCTCTTGACGGAATATGTGATGAAAAATACCCATGTTCCAGTTGGACACTGGCGTGGAGTTAATACCAATCAAAATGCTATTTTCCTTGAATGCTTTATTGATGAGTGTGCTAAAGCTGCGGGAAAAGACCCACTCGCCTATCGCCAAGCGATGATGCAAAAGTTTCCGAAACATCTTGGTGTTCTTAACGCTGCAGCAAAAAAAGCGAATTGGGATAAACCAACACCAGTAGGTTCTCATCGTGGGATTGCACAATTTATGGGTTATGGAAGCTACTCAGCTTGTGTTGCAGAAGTATCTGTAAAAGGAAATATTGTTCACATTAATCGATTAGTGTTTGCCTTAAACTCAGGTCACGTTGTTAATCCGTGGTTGGTCAAAGAGCAAATTGAAGGGTCAGTTGTGATGGCATTAGGTGCTATCTTTAATCAGGAAATTTTGATTGAAAATGGCCGAGTTAAACAAACTAACTTTGATTCATATGCACCTTTGCGCTTAGCTTCAGTTCCAAAAGTTGAATCAGTTCTTGTTCCAAGCTATGACTTTTGGGGTGGAGTAGGTGAACCAACAATCTGTGTTGTCGGTCCAGCAGTCGTCAATGCAATATCTAAGGCATTAGGAAGACCAATCAGAAACTTCCCTCTGCATAAGGAGAATTTATCCCTGGCTTGATCGACAGAACTCTTCAAATACTTTTAATGTTTAGATAGGTAAATCATGGGTTCCACTAGCAAAAAACTGGAATATGAAGACATACTTCTGCAGCTTCAGGTTGATCTCGTGAAACTTCAAAAGCATGTGATTAGTAATCGAGACCGTCTCTTGATTATTTTTGAAGGAAGAGACGCAGCAGGAAAAGATGGCTGCATCAAACGTATCGTTGAACATTTAAGTCCAAGAGATACCCATGTAGTGGCCCTGAGCAAACCTTCAGAACAAGAATTAGGTGAGTGGTATTTTCAGCGCTACATAAGTCACTTACCCGCCGCTGGGGAAATAGTCTGCTTTAATCGCAGTTGGTATAACCGAGCTGGAGTAGAACCTGTCATGGGATTTTGTGACAAGATTCAATATGCCAGATTCATGAAAACTGTAAACACCTTTGAAGATATCCTGGTGGATGATGGTCTTACTATTCTGAAATACTATCTAGATATCTCAAAGAAAGAACAAGAGCTTCGCTTCGAAGATAGAAAAACCGACCCTCTAAAACAATGGAAATTAAGCCCTATTGATGAAATAGCTCAACAAAAATGGGCCTCTTATAGTAAATATAGAGACAAAATGTTGTTAAGCACCAATCACTCCTCAGCTCCTTGGACTGTGATTCGCGCTAATAATAAAAAGTTAGCACATCTCAATCTAATCCGTGATTTATTAAGTCGGATTGATTATCCTGGCAAAAAATCAGCTTTACTTACAGTAGATCCTGATGTTGCCATTAAGTGGCCAAGCAACGCAACCAAGCTCCCAAAGCTTGAAAAGTAAACCAAACATTGTGCTCTTTCTATGAGTACACTTCTAATTTTTAAATCAAAATTCCTTTGAATTCAAAAATTTATCTCTAATTATCTAAAGTTTTTATTTTCTTCGCCGTTAATGAAGATAAGCACTTTACAGTTGTTTAACTTTTTCAAATAAAAATCAATCAGAGTGTAAATTTTATCTAGACTCCACTCGATTAGCTTAAGTTCCCAAACGTACTTTATTGAAATGTATTATTAACCATAAGTTTTATATCAACCTGCTAACTTTTTAGGGTTTAACTTTTACCCTACTTCATAATAGTAAGTAAGGACAAGAATTCAATTTATAAATAGTTAGCATTTTTCTGTTTTACCCCCATTCCAAAAGTATTAGAATCTACTAGAGATATACTTAATTCCTAAGCAAGCTCTCCAAAACACTTTTTAAGTTAAAAAAGGCTCACTGATGAAATTCATAAAAAGCATTTCTTTAATCACTTTTCTTACTTTAATTTCAAATGTTGTTTTGGCAGCTGAACCATGGCCAAACCGTCCAATCCGTTTTGTAGTTGGCTTTGGTCCCGGTGGCGCAAATGACCTAGTAGCAAGAGCAGCAGCTCAATCAGCATCAAAAGAATTAGGTCAATCAATCATTGTAGAGAACAAACCCGGCGCTGGCTCAGTATTAGGAGC
>DAIQPR010000059.1:0-12658 GCA_036787315.1 Polynucleobacter sp.
ACCTTGCCATGCAGCCAAATAGAGTGAACGATCTCCCAATAAATAGTTTTCTGGAACCGTTTTTACAATATCGGAGGGGCCTGCTTGATTTAACCATTTGAGTGCACGAACAATCGCATTGGTTAGAGCTTGAGTTGTATTTGGGTTTTTTTCTATAAAACCAGATTGAGCGTAAAGAACTGCTGCAGGCATATTTCCACCATACACAGATTTTGTATCTTTAAGAGTTCTTGTATCAGATATGATTTTTATATCATTTTTCTCTTGAAGCATTGTAATGACTGGGTCCAGATTACATATTGCATCTAACTGTCCTGAACGCATTGCTGCAACGGCTCCTGGTCCTGCACCAATGCCTATGAATGAAACTTCACTTGGTTTGATACCGGCTTTGGCTAAAACATAGCTCGCCATCATACTTGTAGACGATCCAGGAGCTGTCACGCCAATTTTTTTACCTTTCAAGTCAGCAATTGACTGATAATTTGGCATATTTTTTGTGGAATACGCTAAGACAATCTGAGGTGCACGACCTTGCAAAACAAATGCTTGAATGTTTTGACCTTTAGCTTGCATATTAATCGTGTGCTCGTATGCACCAGAGACCACATCTGCGCTACCACCAACGAGTGCTTGAAGCGCTTTTGCTCCACCTGGGAAGTCAGATATTTCAACATCTAGGCCTTCATCTTTGAAGTAACCTAAACGTTCAGCTATTGTTAAAGGCAAGTAATAAAAAAGATTTTTGCCGCCCACAGCAATACTAATTTTGGTTTTTTCGAGTTTGCTTTGAGAAAAAGCATTGTGATTCGTGATGCCACACAATAGTAAAGAGCAGAAAAAAAGTTTTAAATACGAAAAATAAATTTGTCTCATATTTGCCTTATAGTAACGAGTTGAGCCCTTAAAACGTTTATTTTAACTATATGATGGTTCAGATAGAGTAAGTATAGTCAAATCTTTAAAATCAGATTAAATCATTCATTAATAAATTAGACTTTCCCCAATATTAAATGTGTAAATTTTCAAAATACATTTCCATAAATTGTTTTCTAAGAATTCTCACGCTTGGTATTGTTCTAGGCTTTGTGACTCCCTCAAATGCTGACACCCTTTTAGATGGTTTTCTACAGCAAAGAGCTAATGCTTTTTTAACTGTAATTAGTTACTCCCTGACTCCAGACGTAACAACGGGTTCGTTATCCCTCAATTCAGGGTTAATGAACAACCCTGAGTTAGGAATGACCTCCCTTGGTGGAGGAGGAACTATTAGTGAGAGTTTTCCTTTGTATTTGGAGGGGACTATTGCATTAAGTAGATACAATCCAACTTTTGTAACGAATTCTTCATCACCAGTTACTCTTCCAGTTAAATGGAATAGCATTTCAGGTACTGGAGGAATTGGTTGGGATTTCAAACTGAATGATCAATTTAAGCTAAGACCAATATTTAATGTTTCCTTGGGACACGTTGAGAGTGATCTTTCCTTACTAGGTAGGTACATCAACTATAAGACAGATGTCAATCTTGATTTTTTAGATAACGGTCGATTAAATGCTTATGGGTTAGGTGGTTCTGTTGTCCTTGATTATGAAGACTATCGACCTGATCAAGAAAATGAGTTTGAGCTTCGTTACACCAATATACAGTTAACGAGTTTTGATTCATCTAGGTCAGTTGAGGGGCATTCTGACTCTCAAAGTCTTGGTTTATGGATGCGTAGAAGGGTACCGACAGGCCACACTTTTTTTGGAAGTACCGTTCGGAGTGTGTTTGAATTTGCACATACTGAGTATTTGGGTGATACCAGGGGAGCTTTAGGATTTAATTATTTATCTAGTGTTGGTGCTGGATTAGAGCTCGATATTAAAGATTATGATATTTTCTTCACTAGAGCAAGGTTAATGGTCCGCTATCAATTTGCGCCAAATATTCAAGGTTACTCGATTGGGGTAGCTGCAAGTTTTTAAATTTCAGGGGGTATCTTGTTCTGTAAAAGACCTTGAATTTGCTCAGTATATACGCCTAAAAATCACCCCAAAAACAAACACTCATGGTATTCTCTACTTGGTAATTTTTTGGCATAATTCTTTTTTTTGTAATTTTCTGATGGGGTCATGATGAAAACAAATAAGTTAATACAAACCGTGTTGGCAATTGCTGGCACTCTGTTGTTAGCTACATCTCAAGCGCAGACTGTAAAAATTGGCTTTATGGGTACTTATAGTGGCCCTGGCGCAGCTCAGGGTGATCAACTTGATAAGGGCCTCAAGCTTTATATGAAATTAAATGGCAATAAATTGCCTCCAGGAGTTAAAGTAGAGATCATTACGCGTGATGACACAGGGCCTAATCCAGATGTGGCAAAACGCGTTGCTCAAGAATTAATTGTTAGAGAAAAAGTTAACTATTTAACTGGGTTTGTTTGGTCACCCAACATGGCAGCTATTGCCCCTTTAACTACAGAAGCTAAAGTTCCATATATCAGTATGAATGCTGCTGCTGCGAGAGTTATGACAAATGCTCCTTATATGGCACGTACCTCATTTACTATTTGGCAATCAGCTTATCCACTTGGTCTTTGGGCGGCTAAAAAATACAAACATGCTTATACCGCTGTTAGTGATTTTGCTCCAGGCCATGAGGCAGAGGAAGGTTTTATCAAGGGCTTTAAAGAGGGTGGTGGAGAAGTTATTGGAAGCGTACGTATTCCTGTTGCTAACCCTGATTTCACTCCTTTTATTCAGAAAATTAAAGATACTAAACCTGATGTTATTTTTGGATTTAATCCTGCAGGAAAAGCTGCAACTGGAATGATGAAAGCGTATGCAGATTTAGGCTTAGCTAAAGCAGGCATTAAATTTATTGGTACAGGAGATATTGTTACTGATGAAGAGCTTCAAGGTATGGGCGATGTTGCATTGGGTGTAACAACAGTTCACCATTATTCAGCAAATTCACAGCGTCCAAGCAATAAAGCTTTCGTTGCAGCGTATAAAAAAGAATACGGTGAGAACTTAGAGCCAGGTTTTATGGCTGTTGGTGCTTGGGATGCAATGGATGCAATTTTCTATACGATTCGTGAACAAAATGGCAAGATTGATCCTGATAAGACAATGGAGCTATTAAAGAAATGGAAGAGTTCAACTAGTCCAAGGGGGGAAGTATCTATTGACCCAGAAACTAGAGATGTGATTAATCCAGAATATTTGCGTGAAGTTCGTAAAGTAAATGGAAAGCTTGCTAACGTTGAAATCGAAACTATTAGCACTGGTATTAAAGACCCAATGAAAGAGTTCGACAAGAAGAAGTAATTCGTAAAAAATAAGTTTTTAATTAAAGGTTTTACCTGATGGATTCTTTTTTGTCGGCGGTAGTTAGTGTTTTATTTTATGGTGTGGCCTATGGAATGGTTTTATATGTTATTTCTGTAGGCTTATCCATTACGATGGGCATGATGGGTATTGCTAATTTGGCACATGGGGTATTTGCCATGAGCGGTGGATATATTCTTGTTACCGCTCTTGCCAAGTTTCATATTCCCTTTCCACTTGCAATCGCGCTATCTTTCTTTTTAGTTGCATTTGCCAGCGTCTTTTTAGATCGTCTCTTATACAAACACATTTACTCTGCCCCTGAGTTAGAGCAGGTGTTGTTTAGTATTGCTTTAATTTTCATATCGATCGCTATTGCTCGTTTGATATTTGGAACTTTGCAACAACCAGTCTTATTGCCTGAATATTTAAAAGATCAATTTGTTTTGTTTGGAAGAGATTTTCCAACTTACCGTGTATTCATTATTATTTTTAGCGCCTTACTTATTGCTGCTTTGTGGTTTGGGGTTGAGAATACAAAATGGGGTGCAATGGTAAGAGCAACAGTTGATAATCGTGCGATGGCTCAATCCATTGGTATTAACACCAAACTTCTATTTAGTATTACTTTTGCTGTAGGAAGTGGCCTAGCTGGTCTGGGTGGAGCTTTAGGTGCAGAAATTATTGCTATACAACCCACTTATCCATTTGAGCAACTTGTCTTTTTCTTGATTGTTGTTTCGGTAGGAGGTTTAGGTAGTCTTAAGGGGCCTTTTTTAGCTGCTCTTTTAATCGGAATTTTAGACACTGCCTGTAAATATTGGGTACCTGAGATTGGGGCATTCTTAATTTATATCGTAACGATTGGAATTTTATTGTGGCGACCCTTAGGTCTGATGGGTAAAAGAGCATGAGTAAATTAATTGGTTTTCAGACCCAGCCCCATATTCGCAAATATGAGTTTCTTCCTTGGATTTTAGCCATAGTAGTTTTTTTTGTTTTACCTGAATACTTGTCTTTAGGTGCACAAATATTAACGTATATTTTGTTTGCCTTATCTTTAGATCTTATTACTGGTTATGCAGGAATCGTTACTTTAGGTCACGCCGCATTTTTCGGCGTCGGTGCCTATACGTGTGGAATTTTATCTGCAAAATTTGGTATTACTGATCCTATCATTTTGTTATTCATTAGCGCAACAGTTTGCGCCTTGTTAGGTTTTAGCACTGGTTTAGTTATTCTAAGAACACAAAAATTAACCCAGTTAATGTTGACCCTCGCAATAGCTGCTTTGTGTTTTGAAGTAGCCAATAAAGCTACAACAATTACGGGTGGAGCAGATGGTTTAACGGGGGTTGTTATTAGTCCAATCTTGGGCATGTTTAAGTTTGATTTTCTCAATAAGACTGCCTATTTGTGGTGTTTGCTTATTCTTTTTATTTTCTGGTATGTAATTAGAAGATTGATATATTCTCCTTTTGGAATCGCATTGACTGGAATAAAAGAAAACAAACAAAGAATGCAAGCAATAGGTGTTCCGGTAACATCATTCTTACTAAAGGCATACACTTTTGCTGCAATGGTGGCGGGTGTTGCTGGCGCATTAATTACCCAGACTAATCAATTTGTTGGCTTGAATGTAATTGGTTTTGAGCCTTCAGGTGAAATCTTAGTTATGTTGATTCTAGGTGGTGTAGGTAGGATGTATGGAGCGTTTATAGGGCCTCTAGTATTCTTGGTCGCACAGGACTATCTTGCAAAACAATTTCCTGAATATTGGAATTTAGGTATTGGACTTATGTTGTTGATTGTTGTTATGTTTGCTAAGGGTGGCATTTTGGGCGTAATTGATAAATTTCTTGTAAAAAGGAGCTAACAAAAGTGACTCCAGTTTTACAAACAATCGGATTATCTAAACAATTTGGTGCACTAAAAGTTACTGATCAGGTTGACTTTACATTAGCGCCTGGAGCAAGACACGCATTGATAGGACCTAATGGAGCTGGAAAAACCACTTTCATTAATCTTTTGACAGGGCGCCTAACTCCCTCATCTGGACAAGTCAAAATTATTGGCAATGAGGCTACCCACTTGAATGAAAGTCAGCGGGTCAAAATGGGTTTAGGTCGTACCTTTCAGATTAATTCCCTATTTAACAAAATGACAGTTTTGGATAATGTCTCACTTGGAATTTCTGAGAGATTAGGTGTCTCTAATAAACTCTGGCAATCAGCAAACACCTTTTCGCAATTGCGTGAAGAGTCTATGGAAATATTGAGTCTTTTAGGAATTGCTGATATTGCCAATGAGACAGTTCAGCATTTACCTTATGGTAAACAGCGCTTGGTTGAAATTGCAATTTCATTAGGATTAAAGCCTAAAGTTTTACTTTTAGATGAGCCTGCTGCAGGCGTACCATCTATGGAATCCGGGAGGATATTAAAGGCTTTAGATGCTTTGCCTAAGGATATATCAATATTAATGATTGAACATGATATGGATTTAGTATTCCAATTTGCATCAAAAATTACTGTCTTAGTGCAAGGCGCAGTTTTGTGTGAGGGAACACCTGAAGAGATTGCAAAAGACCCTCGTGTCCATCAAGTTTACCTTGGAGAGCCTGATGAGTGATTTGCAATCAACACCTGCTTTGAGATTATCTAATATTCACTCTGGGTATGGCGAGTTAAATATTTTAGAAAATATTAGTTTAGATATTCCTGCGAAATCGTCTTTAGCTTTACTTGGTAGAAATGGTGTTGGAAAGACAACCCTAATGTCAACCATCATGGGCCATGCTACTTTACATTCAGGTTCCATAGAGTTTTTTGGTAAGCCAATTAATCACCTACCTGTATATGAGCGTTCTAGATTAGGGATTGGATTTGTTCCTCAAACTAGAGATATATTTCCTTCCTTAACTGTTGAAGAAAATATGTTGATTGCTGCAAGACCAGGACGTTGGCCCTTGGAGAGAATTTATGATTTATTTCCTAGACTAGCTGAACGAAAAAGTAATATGGGTAATCAGCTTTCTGGTGGAGAGCAGCAAATGCTTTCAGTGGCAAGGGCTTTAATAAGTGACCCAAGTCTTTTATTATTAGATGAGCCTCTTGAAGGTTTAGCTCCTGTTATTGTTCAAATGCTAATGGAAGTCATTAAAAAATTAATCAAAGAAGAAGATTTGACTGTCATCTTAGTTGAGCAATCTGCCAAGTTAGCATTACAAGTCACTGATAATGTCGTGGTATTAAATCGTGGTCAGGTTATACACCAGGGAAGTAGTCCAGATTTATTAAACCAACCAGAGCTGTTAGCTAAGCTAATTTCTGCAAATTAGTCATTTTCCTTTTGTGTCAGCAAGGATAATATTGCTGTGCTAAATTTAAGTTATTGATTAAAAAAATAAAATAATTAAATTTTGGATAAATACAATATTCTTTTCTTGTGATCTGCTAATTCAGCCAGGTCTATTATTGGTGAAGTCTTAGCTAACACACATATTAGTCGCAAGTTTGTTGGTTATTCAGCGGGTGCGAGTACTGAGCCATCCCTAAATCCTTTAGCCATTGAAATTGCTGAGGATATTGGGTATCCCATTGAGACCTTAAAAAGTAAGCACTATAGCGAGTTTACAAGTTACGAATCGGTAAAAATGGATTTCATCATTACAGTATGTGACACTTCTATTTTTTCAATTGAGCCTTATTGGCCTGGAAATCCAATCATCGCGCAGTGGAGATTTACTGATCCCGCCTTAGTAACAGGTTCTATTGAAGTAAGAAGAAGAGCATTCAACAATATCAAAATTGAGCTACAAAGAAGATTAGATATTTTGGCATCTTTACCTAAATCCTCACTCAATTTTGAGCAACTTCAAATTATGGATTTTCGTTAAGCATTAGTTGATTTAATGCTAGCGGAATTGATGTAATTGCAGGCCAGGTACCAGTTTTATTTGGAACCATTGCATCAACACGATCGTATGTTGAAACCAAAAAATTAAATGCTTTAGCAGTAACAAGTAAAAAGAGATCTAGTATGTTGCCTGATGTTCCTACCATGGCTGAGGCAGGTATACCATCTTATGAGGTGTATGAATGGAATGCGATTTTTGCGCCATCGGCCACACCCGAGCCCATCATTAAAAAACTTACGGAAGCAATTTATACTGCCATGCAAACCCCTGAAATTAAAGAGCGTATGGAAATCATTGGAGGTGAGGTTTATAACGGTAATATTATTTAAGCAAACCAATTTATATTGAATCAAATTCAAAAATGGAGCAAAATCATTAGGGATAAAAATATTTCTCTCAATTAATGACTTGAATAAAAATGAACGAGACACTTCAATCGCACTACATTGATCCTGCACATCTAGAGTGGCAACCTACCCCTTTTGAGGGAATAAAAATTAAAGTACTTTATAAAGATCCTTCATCTGGAATGTCTACAGTTTTATTTCAAATGGATCCAGGAGCCATAGTACCTTTTCATGAGCACACTGGACTTGAACAGACTTTTATGTTGGAAGGTAGCTTAGAAGATGAAGAAGGGCGTGCATTGCCTGGAACTTATGTTTGGCGACCTCAAGGAAGTAGGCATGTGGCTGTTTCTCCTCAAGGGGCCACTTTTTTATCGATGTTTATGAGCCCAAATCACTTTTTTACAGGTGAAAAATATAATCTTGAATAGGGCGCTTATTCTGGTTGAACGCCCGCAGCTTTTAGAGCGGTTTTCCAACGCTCTACATCAGCTTTTAAAAAAACTTGTAGAGCTTCTGGGGTTGCTTGGATGGGTGTTGCAATCGAAGCACTCATTTCTTGATAGCGCTCAATAATTGTTGGATCCTTTAAAGCATCACGCAGACTTTGAGCCAAGCGATCGATAACGTCTTTTGGAGTTCCTTTTGGAGCATAAAGACCATGCCATACCGTAAGTTCAAATCCAGGCAGACCTGATTCTGAAAAAGTGGCTACTTGCGGTAAGATTTTTAAGCGATTTTTTGTTGCAACAGCTATTGGTTTTAAATTTCCTGCTTTGATATGTGAGATCGTGCTTGCAGGTTGATCGCAGATGAAATCGACTTGACCTCCCAATAAATCGTTAAGTGCAGGTCCTGTTCCTTTATATGGAACGCTGGTCCATTTATTTTGTGTTGCACTTTTTAATAAGGCTTCACAAAGTTGAGATGTTGCTCCCACACCAGCATTTGCAAAATTTAATTTATCAGCATTCGCTTTTGCATAAGATAAAACCTCTTGTAGGTTATTTCCGGGAAAGTTTTTTCTAGCTACTAATATCATTGGCACTTCAGTTACGATACCTATCGGCTCAAAGTCTGAAATTGGGTTATAGCTTAATTTGCTATAAAGGGCGGGTGCACTAGCATGCGCCATATTATGAAAAAGTAATGTATATCCATCTGCTGCTGATTTAGCTACTTTTGCGGCACCTATAGTGCCACCGGCGCCTCCAGTATTTTCTACTATGACACTTTGACCTAAGTTATTTGACATAGATGCACCTAGAAGTCTACCAAGTACATCTGTAGATCCTCCAGGAGGAAATGGAATGACAATATGGATCGGTTTACTAGGAAATGGAGCCTGTGCAAAAGTGTATTGAAGACATAAATTGAGGAACAAAAAAATGCTGATAAAAATATTTTTTTTCATATTAGATAGGATCTGTTAAAGAGACTATTTCAAGATGTTTTGGACCAATAGATTGATATGATGTGAAAACTGATGGGTCGTGACCGGGGATGATGTGTTGATGAGAGTCTGCTAGTGATTCAATTAAATCATAAGCATTAAGCATATCGATTGTGTCGGTAACGATAGGGAAAGGGGAGCGTTGAATCAAGTTTTCAAGGTAATGAGCGGCATCAGATGTTAAAACAATCCATCCTCTTTTGGTGTGTACTCTGACTATTTGAAGCCCGCGAGTGTGTCCACCTACCCAATGAACCTCAATCCCTGATCGAAGTTCGTAAGCACCATCATGAAAGCCAACTCTTTCTTCATAATTTGCATAGATTAATTCACAAACATTATGAGGGTCATAAGCATGACGACAAAAGGCGTGTCGCATATCTTTCCCAGTTGCATAAGACATTTCTTTTTCTTGAAGATGGAATCGAGTATTTTTGAGTTTTTCGATATTCCCAGCATGGTCATAGTGAGCATGTGTAATGATTGTATCCTTGATATCTTGAAGTTGAATACCAGCTTCTTGAATGGAAGCAATAGGACATCTTAATAAGTTTCTTTTCCGCTCATCTGCAGCTTTTTGATCAAAGCCTGTGTCGATCAAAATTGTTTCACGATCATTTTTGATAAACCAAACATAGTAGTCCATCTGTGTAGCTTGGTCATGTAAATCATGAACGATAAAATTTTCTAATCGGCGTCGAGGAATAGTTGCATACCTTAATGCGAATACTTCCCAAGTACTGGTAGACATAGTTTATTTTTCTCAGTGTTGATTTTTAATGTAAGCAAACATTGCAGTATGGTCTGCACCCTTATCAAGATTTTGTTCAGCAGCTAACCATTGCTCTAAACAAAGATCGGCAAAACTTCCTGGGGATTGCATATCTGAAATAAAGTCTTTCGCTGTCTGAATATCTTTTCTCATTAGGGCAATCGCAAATCCGGAATTAAAAGTTTCAGAAAGCATGAAGTTTTCTACTTTAACTTCTGTAGTATTGTTTTTTCCAGAGGACGCATTAAAAACTTTATTAACAAGATGCGGGTTAACACCAAATTTTTCTGCAGCAACTAAAGCCTCAGATACCGCTAATAATCCAGCAGCGGAAACATAATTATTGAGGGCTTTTACCGCATGACCTGAGCCAGCATTACCAACGTGCACAATTGTTTTTCCTAATGCATTAAAAATTGGCATTGCTTGAGCAACATACTTCTCATCACCGCCTATCATGATGGCTAAAGAACCATCGATAGCTCTTTTTACGCCTCCAGAAACGGGGGCATCAATAAATCCAAATCCTAAAGATGAAAGTTTTTCAGCGTTTAATTTAGAATTTGTTGGTTTTGAAGAGCTCATATCAATGACAAGGGTATTGTCCTGAAAACTTTGAACAATTCCGTTATCGTCATCACCCCAAAGTAGTTTGTCTACGATATTACTGTCTGGCAGCATCAAGATAATGACATTGCAAGATTTTGCAATATCTTGAGTAGAGTTAAGCCATTCAAATTTTGGGGAAGGTGTAATTTTTTCTTTAGCTGATGGATTTAGGTCAAAGCCTTTGACTGAAAAATTCGACTTTAATAAATTATTTGCCATAGGAACGCCCATCATTCCTAGGCCAATTACGCCAACGATTTGATTATTCATAGTTTCTTTCAATAAGTAAACAGTGCTGTCTCATATTTTTACTGCATTTATTTTTATAGATTATTCTTACATAGAAATATACACCACTTAAAGGAAGTTTTAAATGTTGACCATTAGTGAACAGTTGGCACAATTTACATACGAGTATCAATTTGAGCAGTTACCTAAAGAAGTTATTCATGAGGCCAAGCGGTCTTTACTAAATTATTTTGCCGTTTGTATAGCCGCATACCGTGATCCAGCGATTCAAAAAATAATCAAAACAACGCAAGCTTTTTCTGGCACTCCAAGCGCAAATATTATCGGCTGGAATCAGCAAATGGATATGTTAAATGCCTCTGCGATTAATGCTATGGCAGCTAATGTTTTCGATTTTGATGATACGCATATTCCAACGATCATACATCCTACATCCCCTGTTGCGTCAGCGTTACTAGCTTATTCTCAACAACATAAAGTAACTGGTTCAGAGTTTCTTTTGGCATTGATTCTAGGAATGGAATTTGAGTGCCGCATTGGAAATGCGATATCTCCTTATCACTATAACCGCGGGTGGCATATTACATCTACTTGTGGTGTGTTTGGTTCAGCTATTGGTGTTGGGAAATTATTAAATTTAAATCAAAAGCAATACATATGGGCTTTAGGTAGTGCTGCCAATCAGGCATGTGGATTAGTAGAGTGTCTTGGAACAATGTCTAAGAGTCTGAGTGTAGGTAATGCTTCTAAAAACGGATTAATGTCAGCGTTATTAGCAGCAGATGATTTTGATGGTCCTTCAGAACCTCTTAATGGTGAAAGAGGATTTTTAAAAGTTTTTGGTGAAAAAAGTGATCCTAGTTGTGTAACTCATTTACTTGGACAGCAATGGGAAACCATGAAAAACACTTATAAGCCTTACCCGTGCGGTGTTGTTTTAAATCCTGTTATTGAAGCTTGCTTAAATGTTTACGAGAAAGAGCATGCTAATGCACAATTTTTGGCGAGCATTCAAGCCATTCGTGTGTTTGGTAACCCATTACTCAAACAAAGGGCTGATCGACCCAATATAAGGACTGGAAGACAATCTCAGGTTAGTGGGCAACATGCAATAGCGGTAGCACTCCATTACGGTAAAGCAGGTTTAAAAGAATTTAGTGATGCTGAAGTTAATAATTCAAATATTCGTGCTTTTTATCCCAAAATCAGTTTTATTGATGAGGATAAAAGGGCGGTTGAAAGTATCAAAATTCAATTTATTTGTAATGATAGAGAGTTTGAAGTTGAAATTGCCCATGCCAAAGGTTCATTACAACAAGCTCTTTCTGATAAAGAATTGGAGGCTAAATTTTCTGCACAGTTAGATTTTCATGGAATTAAGTATGATCCTTCATCTTTCTTTGAAAAAATATGGACTCTAGAGCATAGGCCCTTGGTTGGGAATCTCATTCAAGAATTAGACTTTAATCAAGCTTGATATTTGCTTCTACAATTATTTTTTTCCATTTAATAATTTCTGAGTGAATATAGTCACTGAATTCTTTGGGTGTACCGCCTACAATTTCTAGGCCATTGCTTAAAAATTTTTCTTTTACTTCTGGGTCTTTTAGGACTTCTCTAAGTTCAAGATTTAATTTATTAATAATCGCTGGTGGAGTTTTTGCTGGGGCAAGTACTGCTTGCCATGCAACTGCTTCAAAGCCTGGGAATCCTGATTCAGCTACAGTGGGAACATTGGGTAGGAGCTTTGAACGGTTTTTACTCGTCACTGCTAAGGCGTTAATACGATTTGCTTGTACCATTGGCGTACTTGATGCAGCATCACCAAAAGTAAGGCTAACTACTCCTGCCATTGCATCAATTAATGCTGGACCTGCGCCTTTATATGGCACATGAATCATTTTTATTTGGGTGACGCGCATAAATTGTTCAGCAGCTAATTGTGCAGAGCTTCCTTTACCAGCGGTACTAAATGAATATTTATCTGGATTATCT
>DAIQPR010000060.1:0-12611 GCA_036787315.1 Polynucleobacter sp.
AACCAATACAAGCAAAATCGTTGTCCAAAGTAATGGTTGATCCCATTGAGTCATGCCTGAGCGTGTGTATTTTTTTGCTTTCGTTGCATCTCTTAACTCTGAACGAAAATCATTAAAACCTTCGCGTAATCCTCCCCCAATTCCATTTCTGGATTTAGACCAAATTTTTGAGAACTCGCCAGCACTATTAGAAATCATATTTTTCATAGACCCACCTCAACACGTTGCGTTTGATGTCCTAATTCGTTGACCGCATTTGCAAATACTTCTGCACGGTGCACATAATCTTTAAACATATCTAAGCTTGCACACGCTGGGGATAAAAGCACTTTATCTCCAGCCTTTGCAAAAGAAGCTGCTTGTGCAACTGCCTCTTCTATAGAACTAACTCTAGTTACAGTAACTTTTTGATGATCAATGACTTCATCAATTTTTTGCGCATCCTTACCCAATAAAAAGACATGTTTTACATATTGATGAATTGCGGATGTTAGTGGCGCAAAATTTTGGCCTTTCCCATCACCACCTGCAATCAAAATAATTTTTTGATTTCCTGCAGTAACTCCCAAACCTTCAAGAGCGGCAAGAGTTGCGCCTACATTAGTACCCTTACTATCGTCGATGTATTCAACATCATCCACTACAGCAATACCCTGTACGCGATGTGGTTCACCACGATAATCTCTCAATCCATGTAATAGAGATGCCATGCTAAGTTGAATCGCTTGACCTAGACCTAATGCTGCTAATGTATTCGTCGCGTTATGTCTACCTTTAATAAGTAAAGCTTCAGTTGGTATTAACCTCTTAATTTGTATAGGTTGTTCATACTCATCGGATACTGCTTTGATACGACGACGCCTACGTTGACCCAGATCTTCTGGAGGCATAACCCAGGCTAACCAATCAATACCACCACTCTTATCACCTACAATCCCAAAACTATCCTGCTCTAATGGTGTATCGATACCAAAAGTAATGACTCTTGGTAAATCTTTCTTTTGCAAATCCACCATAGACATTACTTTTGGATCATCACGATTCAATACTGGAACAGTATTCAAACCAAATATTTTTTTCTTAGCTGCCCAGTAGTGCTCCATATCACCATGCCAATCTAAATGATCTTCGGTAATATTAAGAACAGTAGCCGCATCGGGATTAAAATCTTTACTGTAATAAAGTTGATAGCTTGATAGCTCTAGCACCCATATCTCTGGGAGATTATCTTCAATTAAACATTGACTTAATTTATCTAAAAGCGCTGGGCTAATATTGCCAGCAACAGCAACAGTGTGACCCGTTTTTTCAAAAATAACACCGCTTAGTGCAGTTGTTGTGGTCTTTCCATTGGTACCAGTAATTGCGACAATTTTTGGAATATATTGACGGTCTTGTTTTAAGGCCTTTAACGCATTTGTGAATAAATCTAACTCTCCCCAAATAGCTATATTGCGTTCCTTAGCTTTCTGAAATAATTGCGCAATCCATGGCTCTATAGGAGAAATGCCTGGACTCATTGCAATTACATTGATGGATTCTAAATTAGGTGAGTTGTCTTCTTTGCCAAAACTAATTTGAATTCCAAGATTTTGTAAGATCTGAACTTTTTCTTGTGCGCCTTGAGATAAAGTGTTTTGTAACCTGGTGTCGTGCATGCTTACTTTTGCACCTTGACTCAGCGCCCACTTTGCCATAGCCTGACCAGATTCCCCAATGCCCATAATCAGAATCGATAAAGCCCCTTGCCCATCTAATTGAAGAGCTCCTGGTATTTGAGGGATCTGATGTTGATAGTCTGTCATCTTAGTTTTAAGCTTGAAAGTCCAACAAGAACCAAAATAATCGTAATGATCCAGAAACGAACTACTACTTGAGTCTCTTTCCAACCACCAAGTTCAAAATGATGATGTAGTGGAGCCATCCTAAAAATTCTTTGGCCCTCACCATATTTTCTTTTCGTATATTTAAACCAAGTAACTTGAAGAATGACGGAAAGTGTCTCTACAACAAAAATTCCACCCATAATGAATAAAACAATCTCTTGCCTAACAATTACAGCGACTGTTCCTAGAGCACCACCTAAAGCCAAAGCTCCAACATCCCCCATGAATACTTGAGCTGGATGTGTGTTAAACCATAAGAATGCTAATCCAGCACCGCCAATGGCACCGCAAAATATGAGTAACTCACCTGTACCAGGAATGTATGGGAATAATAGATATTTGGCATAAATTGCATTTCCGGTCACATATGCAAAAACACCCAAAGCTGAACCAACCAAAATAACTGGCATGATGACTAAACCATCAAGGCCATCAGTTAAATTTACCGCATTACTACTTCCAACAATCACTAAATATGTCAGTATTACAAATCCAATAGCGCCTAATGGATAGTTAATCGATTTAAAAAATGGGACTACAAGATTTAGATTATTGAGAATATAAAAATTGTATCCATCATTTTTCCACTGCAACATGTTTTTAACGATGCCTTGATTACCATGGTCAGTAATGGCAAAAACGAGATATACGGCAGCCAATATGCCAATCAATGACTGCCAAAAATATTTCTCTTTTGAACTCATCCCTTTAGGATTCTTGTAAACCACTTTACGATAATCGTCCACCCAACCAACGATTCCAAATCCCAGAGTTACCCATAAAACAGCCCAAATAAAGCGATTACTCAAATCACTCCAGAGCAATGTTGATATTGCAATACTTATTAGAATCAGAACACCTCCCATCGTTGGCGTTCCACTTTTAATTAAATGTGTTTTAGGTCCATCCGTTCTAACAGCTTGCCCTACTTTTAAAATGGTCAAACGACGAATCACCCAAGGGCCAAATATCAAACCAATTCCTAGAGCAGTAAGGGTTGCCATCACCGCACGGAAGGTGATGTAATTAAATACCCTTAAAAATCCAATGTCACTTTGTAACCACTGGGCTAGAGCTAGAAACATAAGCTCTCCTCTTTTAATAAAGCATGCACGATTCTTTCCATCTTAGTAAAACGAGATCCTTTTACTAAAACAGCTATAGATTCATGTTTATTTTTTTCTTGATCATGTAAATTGGATTTCAATTGCTTTAACAAACTTTTTTGCTCAGCAAAATGAACTCCCCGAATACCAACTTTGTCTTGAGAAGAAGTATTAAAACCTTCTATTGCGTAAGTAGATAATTCACCTGTTGCGTAAAGATAATCAATTCCCCTCTTCTGAGCATATTCACCAATCTCTTGATGGAACTCCTTACCTTGATCACCTACTTCTCCCATATCACCTAAGACAAGCCATTTTGTTCCATATAATTTTGCAAGTACATCAATAGCAGCAATAACAGAATCAGGATTTGCATTGTAGGTATCGTCTATTAAACATGATCTGTTATCCAATCCAGGTAACTGATACGTTCTCATTCTTCCTTCAACAGGGATAAACTTCTCTAATCCTTTTTGAATTGACCTTATTCCAATTTGAGCAGCAATAGCAACACTTGTGGCAGCTATAGCATTTTTTGCATTGTGATCACCTAGAGTGTTTAATTTAACTTTGATATTTTCATTATTTGATTCACTTGTTTTAAAATAAATATCTAAAGTGCCATCTGCAACCCAAACTCCATAGGTTTTTCCAACACCCTCTTGTTGACCATTACTCAAAGAAAAGTCGATATATTTTTTATCTTTAGCGACTTGTTTCCAAATTGTTGTGAATTCAGAATCAGCTGGAAAAACAGCAACACCATTGTTCAATAACTCTTTAATAGCATCTGCATGTTCCCTAGCAACAGCCTCAACTGTATGCATAAATTCTTGGTGCTCTCGTTGAGCATTATTAATCAGAACAATATTCGGCTGCGCTATTTTTGCTAATAAACTTGTCTCGCCAGGATGGTTCATTCCAAGTTCAATAACAGCAATTTGGTGATGCTCTTGAAGCCCTAAAAGCGTTAATGGCAAACCAATTTCATTATTTAAATTACCCATCGTTGCTAATACATTTTTTGAACCAAATGCTTCTCGCAAAATACTTGCAATCATTTCTTTTACGGTTGTTTTTCCATTACTTCCTGTCACAACAATAATTGTGGTGTTTAATTCATGTCTCCATGCACTAGCAATTTTTTGCATTGCTCTTATGGTGTCAGATACAAGTAATGCTGGAAAACCTTGAGGAACAAACTCTGCTTTACTCGCTATTGCCCCAATCGCACCTTTACTCATGACATTTGAGATAAAAGTATTACCGTCAAACTGTTCGCCTACTAAAGCAATAAAAAAATCATCTTGCTCAATTTTTCTACTATCTGTTGAGAATCGATGAATTGGCTTTTTAGCTTGTTCTGGAGAAGCATTCACAATACGTGAGCCAGGAACCATAGCTTGCATTTTTTCAAGACTTAAGAAAGTAGTCATAGCACTACCCCCCTGATCGCTAAACGAATATGATCTTGATCAGAAAATACAAAACGGTTTCCTGCAATTTCTTGAACTTTCTCATGACCTTTTCCAGCAACCAAGACAACATCATTGGGACCAGATTGTTTCACTGAGGACAATATTGCAAATGCACGATCTACAACTGTTGTAACTTTAGACTGCTTGTAAGCTTCAATACCTTGTAGTATTTGTTGAATGATTTCTTGAGGATCTTCTGACCTTGGGTTATCACTCGTTAAAATGACACGATCAGCAATTTCACTTGCGATTCTCCCCATGATGGGACGCTTTAGTGTGTCACGATCACCACCACAACCGAAGACACAAACTAATTGACCATCTCTTGCATTTGCCATTGGTTTTAATGCTAATAAGACTTTTTCTAGAGCATCAGGTGTGTGCGCAAAATCAACAACCATCAATGGATACTGAGCATCATTGATGTTCAACATTTCAAGTCGACCATCAACCGGTTTTAATTGCTTTAACTGTAATAGTGCTTGATCAACAGGAACATCATTGGCAATCAAAGCCGTTAAGACCGCTAATGAATTTTCAACATTGAATTTTCCAATGACATCGAGTGTCAAAGGGTAAGTTACCCCTTGAATTGAACAATCGACTTTTACACCCTGCTTCGTTACCTCATAAGAATCAATTAAAACAGTTTGAACTTGATTTGCACATGACAAACCTGCTAAAGAACTCGAGGATCCGTAAGCCCAAATTTTTGCTTTAGAAGTTTTAACAAGCTCTTCAATCCACTTACTACCAATCACATCATCAATATTGATAATGATATTTTCTAGACTTACAAATCTAAACAATTCGAATTTGGCACGCGCATACTCTTCCATATTGCCGTGATAATCCAAATGGTCTTGGCTCAAGTTTGTAAATATTGCCGTTTTAAAATGAACATGAGCAACTCTTTCTTGTTCCAAAGCGTGAGAGGATACCTCCATCGCAACAAGCTTGATAGATTCCGACTTTAATTCAGATAAAACGCGCTGCACTCTAGATGCGTCGGGAGTTGTAAATCCAGTTACCTTGAGGTGACCTAATTCACCATAACCCAATGTGCCAAATACTGCAGATTTTTTAGTCTTAGCAAAAGATTGAGTTAGCCAATGCGTCACAGTAGTTTTACCATTCGTTCCTGTAACGCCTATAACATTTAAATCCGAAGATGGATTTCCATACCACCAATCAGCAATTTCACTTGCCATTTCTGCCAAGTGTGGAACGGCATAGCATCTTGCATCACCAAGCTGTTCTCTTGCTTCAATATTTTCGTTTTCTAACCAATTTTCACTGTCGTATAAAACTAGACTTACCCCAAGTGACAATGCTTTAGCAATATGAATTCGATTATCACTTCTTCCTTTACCACTTCCAACGGGATATGCTAAAAATACATCCCCAGCTTGAAGAAGTCGTGTATCTGATGATAAATGCGCAGTGCGTTCTACTTCACTCAACATTAAATATTGAATATCTTTTAAATGAAAAGAAGATTTGATTTCTGCTTTTATCATCTATTTAAAACCACTTTTTGCGCTAGAACTTGATCTTTAATTTGAACAAGCTCTTTCAAGTTTTCATCAGGTGGCACACCCAAACTTCTTAATGTCGCTCCAGTTATCGAAGAAAAGACAGGGGCAGCAACATCTCCACCATAATGTGACCCGGCAGATGGCTCATCTATCACAACAGCAACAACAATTCGGGGACTACTGATAGGTGCAATACCTGCAAAAAATCCATCATATTTATTACTTGCATAACCGCCCTTGCCCAGAGATTTATGAGCAGTTCCTGTTTTGCCTCCAACACGATATCCTGGTACCTGCGCCTTAGGAGCAGTACCACCCTCTTGTGTTACGAGCTCTAACATATTGCGCATTTCGATAGATGTCTTTGACGAAATAACTCTAGTTCCAACAGGAGCTTTGTCAACCTTCACCATCGAAATGGGAACTAATTCACCATCTCTTGCAAAAATTGTATAAGCCCTTGCAAGTTGGAATAAGGAGGTAGATATTCCATAGCCAAAAGACATTATTGCTTGATCCAACTTACCCCACTTTTCATAAGGCTTTAATGTTCCTGCAACTGCACCCCTAAACCCGACTTTTGGAGCCTGTCCAAAACCTACAGACTGGAAGATTGTCCACATGTCCTCTGGTTCCATTTGTAGTGCAATTCTTGAAGTTCCGATATTGCTTGATTTCTGAATAATTTGAGATACAGAAAGAACGGAATATGAGTGAGTATCCGTAATTACTTTTTTACCAATTTGTAAATGCCCAATCGGGAATTGAGTTGTTGGCTTGATTAACCCTTTTTCTAAAGATAATGAAATCGTAAAAGGCTTCATTGTTGATCCAGGCTCAAACGTATCTGTTAATGCACGATTACGTAACTGATCACCTGTCATATTGCTTCGATTATTAGGGTCATATGAGGGGTAATTTGCCATCGCAAGAACCTCGCCTGTAATAGCGTCCAATACAACCGCAGACCCAGACTTTGCACGATTTTCAGTTACTGCTTTTTTTAGAGCTTCATACGAAATTCCCTGAATCTTGCTATCTACTGATAGTTGTAAATCCTTTCCATTACGAGGCGGTTGAAAATCACCTAAATCATCAACAACTCTTCCTAGACGATCAATAACAACATGTTTTTGTCCATCTTTCCCAGACAATAACTCGTCATTAGAAAGTTCCATTCCATCTTGACCCTTATCCTGAATATCAGTAAACCCAACGATATGGGCCATAGACTCACGATCAGGATAATAACGACGATATTCGCTAGTTATCAAAATGCCAGGTATTGCCAATTCTTTAATTTGTGCAGCGATTTCAGGCTCAACTTGTCTACGAAGATAAAGTTGGTTTTTTGAATCTGATAATTTTTTCTTTAATTCAGACTCACTCATTTTTAGAAGTTTTGCAAATGCTGCTATTTTTGATGCTGGTAAATCATCAGGAATTGTTTCTGGATAAGCAATGATAGTTTTCGCTTCTAAACTCGTTGCTAAAATTTCACCATTTCTATCTAATATCTTTCCACGAACAGAGGGCAATACAATTACTCTGTTAACACGCTTTCCTTTTTGCGCATAAAAATCATTCCCAGGACCTTGAATCCAAAAAGCACGTCCCAATAATGCTAAAAAGCCTACAAACATGAGAAACAATACAACCCTAGATCGCCACATTGGCAATCTGAGAACTAAAGTATTAGAGGGGTTACTGTGATGAACTTTCAATTAGACTTATCCCTAATGTAAATTGTCTTATCTTGGTTCGGGTCTTTCATATGCAATTGCTTCGTAGCAATATCAACAATCCTGGTTGATTTCGATAAATCTCTTTGCTCAAACTCAAGACGACCCCATTCTTGATTAAGACGCATTTCTTGCATCTCTAAGCGATTTTTCTCGGCGTACAACATTCTGGATCGCTGCTGCGAATAAACAAGCATCAATGAACAAGTCATTAATGCCAAAATTAATAGGACAACAGCGCGGTTCATTGCATACCCACTTTCTCTGCAACACGCATGACTGCAGATCTTGAACGAGGATTTTGTGCAATTTCATCGGCACTTGGCTTTACTCTTGAAATAATTTTTAAAGGGGATTTGGGTAAATCTGATTCTCTGATAGCAAAACCTCTTGGGACATCGACTTTACTGTTCTGTTGCATAAATTGTTTCACCAAGCGATCTTCTAAGGAGTGAAAACTTATCACCACTAATCGACCACCAGGTTGTAACAAATTCAATGACATCTTTAAACCTTCCTCCAAATCGTGGAGTTCTTGGTTGATGAAAATCCGTATAGCTTGAAATGTCCTCGTGGCCGGATCTTGGTCATACTCACGCGAGCGGACGACACTAGCCACGAGCGTCGCGAGCTGTCTTGTGGTCCTAATGGCAATACCTTGCTCTCGGCTAGCAATAATCGCCTTTGCAATCGATACAGCAAACCGTTCTTCCCCATATTCCTTAATTACCTTTGCAATTGTTTTTTCATCTGCTGTTGCCAACCACTCCTGCGCACTTGGCCCCTCTTGAAAGTTCATGCGCATATCGAGTGGACCATCCATCCGAAAAGAAAAGCCCCTCTCTGCTTGATCTATTTGCGGAGAACTGATTCCCAGATCGAGCAAAATTCCATCTAAACTGTTTTCTGAGACGAATGAAGACATCTTTGCAAATGAGCTGTGCTCTATCTTGAAACGAGAGTCGGAAATCTTTTGAGCCTGCTCGATCGCCTGAGGATCTTTGTCGCAAGCAATTAGTCGACTGTCGCTGGCCATCTTCTCCAAAATCAAGCTCGAGTGCCCGCCCCTGCCAAATGTACCATCGAGATAAAGTGCTTTTGATTTGGGCATCTCCCCAAGTAAGGCGGTAACTGCCTCGTCCAGCAAAACCGGGCGATGACTGTAGGTCATAGGTCCCCAACATCAGAAATTAAATTGTTTTAATGCTTCTGGCATACCTTGAGAAATCGCTAATTGCTCTTTTTCGGCATAGGTCTTTGCATCCCATACTTCTAGATGACTACCCATACCTAGCAAAATTATTTCTTTCTCCATACCCGAAGCCGCTCTTAACTCAGGACTGATCAATATACGACCTGATCCATCCATTTCCATTTCAGACGCGTTACCGAGAAAAATTCGACGCCACCAATTTGCCTCTAGCGGCAATTTGGCTACACGCTCACGAAAACTTTCCCACTCAAGTTGAGGAAACAGCAAGAGACATCCATCCGGATGTTTTGTTAAGGTAATTTTCCCTTGACCTTGTGCTAAAAGGGCGTCACGATGCCGAGCCGGAATTGACATCCGTCCTTTGACATCCAAATTGATCGCCGAAGCACCCTGAAACATGCAATTTTCCCCACTTTTTCACACTTCTTCCCACTTTAAAGCACTGAAAGAGTATGGTCAAGGGTTTTGGCATGAAATTTTTATAAATTTTCTTGTATTTACAATAACTTAGAAAGAGGAATTCATATGGGAATTTATAAAAAATGAATAGAAAACATAGCCTTACAAGTAATACCTCATAAAGCAAATTAAATAGCCTAGTAAGAACCCTTATTGGGGAAGGAATTTTCTTCAAATTTAGACGTGGTATGCAACTTTTGTCATGACCTTAGAAGTGCTAGCCATGACTTTTTTGACCAACTCAGGCAATTCTTTTGCACCAGCATCTTTAGCCATGTTGCCGTGCTCAATTTCTTCAATCCGCATTTGCTTAACAATGGCTCTGGAAGCGAAATCGTCCTCAGGTAGGCTCGTTAGATGAGAATCTAAGTGTTGCTCAACTTGCTTTTCGGTCTCAACTACAAAACCTAAATTCCAAGCATCACCTGCGAGGCCTGCGATAAGCCCTATGGCAAATGACCCTGAGTACCATAAAGGGTTTAATAAGCTTGGTCGAGAACCTAACTCTTCAATACGTTGCGCACACCAATGAAGGTGATCTTCCTCTTCGATGGCAGCCTTGGCTAATTGTTCTTTGGTTTTTGCAGAAGAGCTCGTTACACGCTGTGCTTGATATAGCGCCTGAGCACATATTTCGCCAACATGATTAACCCTCATTAAACTGGCCGCATGTTTTTTTTCTTGTTCAGTAAGTTCATTTGCTGATTGAACCTCCGGTTCTGGAACCGGTCTACGAACAGCAACAACACCAGATAAAGTTTTAAGAGCTTTATCAAGCTCAATAATTAATTGGTCTGTAAGCAAAATAAATTAAACGTTAAATGTTGATAATGCATAGTTTAATTGATTACACCAAGCTACGCATTAACGCTTAGTATCCTGATACAAACCAGCCATTTTTCCAAGAACCTCTGCCGTTGAAGCAGTATCTGATAAAGCTAATCCTTGTGCCATAGCAGCTGTATATATGGGAGCTGTGGCATTAAAAATCGGCAAAGGACAATCTACGGACTTCGCTAAATCACCAATTACTTGCATATCCTTTTGCCATACCTCAACCTTCATTGTTGGCGGCGTATATTGTCGATCAATCATGAATGGCATACGTAGACGCATAACACCAGTGCCAATGACAGGGCTTGGCCCAAATATGTCTAAAACCTCTTGTGGGTTTAACCCAATTTTTTTAGCAAAGATGGTTGCTTCTGCACATGCTACGTTATAAATTGCTACCAAATGGTTAGCAATAAACTTCATTTTTAAACCATTACCGTATTCCCCAACGTAAGGGGAGTTATCTGATAAACATTTAAAAATAGTCTGCATTTTTTTACAGATTTTTTCTTCACCACTTACAAATATTGTCCAAGCACGATCTTTCATTCTTGCAGCAGTCCCACTAATTGGACAATCTAATAATTTGACACCTTTTATATCTACTTCTTGAGCAATATGCTCTTTATCACTCATGGCTAAAGTGCTTGTTTCAATAATAATTAACTTCTTAGCTTGCTCTATTAAGGTTTCTTTTATTTCTTGATATACCGTTTTTAAAGCCTTACTAGTGGCTAAGGAAGTAATCACTACGTCAGAGGACAAAACAACTTCTTTCACAGAATGCAAAGGTAGGCCGCCGGCTTTCTTTAAACGCTTATTTGCCGCTGGCGCAATATCAAAACCACAGACTTTGTAACCATTTAAAAGTAGGGTCTCAGCCATGATCCCTCCCATAATTCCTAAGCCAATGATGCCAATTGTTTCTTTTGTTGTGTTTGTTTTTTTCATGTTTTTAAGTTTTGATAAGGGGTTAATTATTTTTATCAATTGAGTATAAACATGATCGAAGTATTTGGCGATGCAAAGCTTAATTTCTCAATCAACAAACTATTCCACACGCCCCTTAAGACTTATAAGCTTTAGGCGTATTTGAAATTTGTTACTGTTACGCCCAGAACCAAAAGTTCTAAATAACTCACATATTTCTAAAAGGAATCTAATGTTTAAAAAATGCTTATGCTGTTCAATTGGGTTGGGTCTAGCTAATATTGCTTCTGCAAATTCTGTACAACTGTATGGTCTTATGGATCAAGGTATACAGGTGCACTTTCAAAAAAATATGCAGCATCAGGATGATGTTGAAATAAAGCAAGGTAACAAAATGGCCTCTCGATTCGGCCTAAAAGGTAAAGAAGAGTTGAGTCCGTCTCACTTTATATTATTTAATCTTGAAGCAGATACGCATCATACTCATCCATCTGTACTTTTCAAACGAAGAAATTACATAGGTTACGAAAATACCCAATTGGGACAATTTACTTTGGGGCTTCAATCTTCTGTGGGTTTTGACATTGCTCGCTTAATTGATCCCAGTGGATTAATACGTCAAAAATATGTTATCGATGATCTCAGCGGAACGCTAAATGGTCGATATGGTAATAAATGGATAGATCATGCTCTAAAGTACACCTACAAAAATCAAAACTTACAGGTAATCACAAGTTATCAAATAGGAAATGAAGAAAATAAAATAGACCCTTATATGGCCCTAGGTCTTAGCTATCAACTTGGAAATACTTTATTAGCTGGTTCATACTCTGTTGCAGAAAATAAAGGCGTAAAACATCATCAAGGTGCTTCACATATTCTGAATGGAGGTATTGCTCACCAAATAGGAAAAGTCAATTTAAAGCTTGGCTTTTCAAATTCAAACTTATCTCCAAACACTCAACAAACGTCTAACCAGCAAGCAACTATGAAACAAGTCCAAAACTTGGGTATCGGATTCAAATATCAAGCAAAACCACATCTAGACTTTTTTGTAGCAACTTACCGTCAAAAAGTTGAATGGGAGAATTCAGGAAATATGTACGGTAACAAATATGTCATTGGCGCTAATTACCATTTGTCAAAAAGAACGCATGTTTATGGATTCATTAACCATGCGAATGGATCACACTCTGGTAAATTAATTAACGATATAAGCTCTGCAACAGTAGGCATGGTGCATCGTTTTTAATACAAAAATGAGTGCATTTGGAATAACTTATTTGAAATATGAAGATCAATATTTTTTAATAGTAATAACCTAAAATAGACGAATCATTGCACGTTTAGTTTGTTTTAAGATAATATGAGTTATTCCAACCGAATAAATGACTTATGAAAATCTTTCCGGAATTTATTGATCAA
>DAIQPR010000219.1:0-2799 GCA_036787315.1 Polynucleobacter sp.
GTATTAAAACATCTGCAGAAGTTGTAGCTACAGGCTTGGATGATTCTAGTTTTGCAAATGTTGATGGTGAGCATTTTAGAATCAGTCACGATATTCCGCTAACACAGCCTATGCTCTTATTTGTCGGACGTGTTGCGCATGAAAAGAATATTGAGTTCCTTCTCGAAATGCATGTAAAGCTTATTAAAAAACATCCCGACGCTCTTCTGGTGATTACAGGTGAAGGACCCGCTGAAGAATCCATTAAAAATTCTATCGCCCGATTAGGGATTACAAATAAAGTAAGAATGATAGGTTACCTTGATCGTAACCATGAGCTTATCGCTTGCTACAGGGCTGCGGATATTTTTGTTTTTGCATCCAAGAGTGAAACACAAGGCCTTGTGCTTTTAGAAGCCATGGCACAGGGGACGTCAGTAGTTGCTTTAGCCGAGCTCGGAACAAAATCAATCCTAATTGAGGGTGAGGGTGTTCTTATTGCAAAGGATGATACCGAAGATTTTGCTGATAAGGTGAGCATACTTCTATCGGATGCGCCTAAGCGAAAAATGATTGGTGAAAAAGGAAGACGTTATGCCCAAGAAAAATGGGGTGCGGATGTTTTAGCAAAAAAAGTAGCCAAGTTCTACAAGAGTGCTATCAATCAAAAATCTTCTCTATCGAGATATATGGATACAAGGATTGGTAACGTCAAAGGTTCGACTTAATAAAGCTCTACCTCATATTTCCAATCAATTTTTTTCCAGTCAGCCGCTTCTTTATTAAGGCCAAACTGGATAAATGGATTCTTCTCTAACCAAGCCTTTGAGATTTTTAATTTAAATCCTTTAGCACTTTGTTGCACCTTAATAAGGGGTAGCGCATAATCTTCTCTTTTTCGTGAAACAACATGCGAAAGCCTTAAGCAAAATAGTAAATGCCAGTCGATGTAGCCGGGGCTTATTGGAAGTTTGTTAAGCTTTCCATTATGACCCAGCACAAGGCCTGCAAGTCTGGCCTGATCAAGCCTTGAGAAGCCTGGAAGGTCTGCATTAGATATAATGTATGCTGAATGTTTTTGATAGTCAGTTCGAGATATTGCCAATCCAATCTCATGTAAGTATGAAGCCCAAGCCAAAAGCTTTCGATTATTTTTTCTGTCTTCCTTTTTGAAAGTGGGTAATTGATCTAGAAAAAAATCTGCTGTCTGATTAACTCTTTTAAATTGCGATTCATCGATATTAAAGCGCTTTCCTAATTGCTCGATAAGTCCGTATCTCGTATCTGGGTTTTCTAATTTTCCAAATGCATTAAAAAGTGTTTTAAGGATGCCTTTTTTCTTTGTATGCGCTTCATTTTTAGATTGATCATAAAGGTGATGTAATGAGCCAAAGAGGAGTGCGGCTTCAGTAATCTCCATATGTGTAATACCTAATTCCTCAAAGGCTGCGATCATAATAGCAAGGCCACCTGGAAGCACAGGTTTACGATCTGCCTTTAAGCCCAATAAATTTAACTTTTCAGTATATTTAGTCTCAAGTAATGTTTTTTTGAGTAACTCTAGTCCGTGACGCGTGATAACACCTCCAGTTTCTTCGACAGGAAGATCATGAGGTTCACCACTTAATTCGTTTAGCGCAATGAGTTCTGCTATAGCTCTTGCAGTGCCTGATGATCCAATAGCCTGCTCCCAGCCCATTTTTCTGTAGAAGGGTGCAATTCCTTTTATTTCTTTTAGTGCTGCATTTTGTGCGGCCTTAAAATTTTCTTCATCAACAATACCCTCTGAAAAAAATCTCTGACTAAATGAAACGCATCCAATAGGCAGCGACTCTAAAAGTTTAGGTTCATGGCCGTCACCAATAATAATTTCAGTTGATCCACCACCAATGTCAAAGACGAGACGCTTTCCCACGCACATCGGAGCAATATGAGATGCACCAATATATATAAGTCGTGCTTCTTCATTACCTGAAATGACATCAATGGGGAAACCTAAAAGTCTCTCGGCTTCATCAACAAATTTTTTGGCATTACGGGCGACTCGGAATGTATTGGTCGCAACCGCAACAACTTGATTGGCATTAAAACTTCGCAAGCGGTCGCCAAATCTCAGAATGGCAGCCAAAGCCTTGGTCATCGACTCTTCGCTTAACTCATTATCTTTATTGAGGCCGCCAGCTAGCCTTACAGTGTCCCTTAAGGTGTCAATCGTCTGAAATTGAACCCCAGTAGGAAGATAATTAATCTTAGCGATCATCATCCTAAAGCTATTGGACCCTAAATCGATAGAGGCAAATAATCCATTCGTTTGTTCTGAGGTTTTTTCTGTTTTAAGCTTTGGTAGAATCATGTAGGCCGTTAAAATAAAATAAATGTATGACGTTCATATGACAATTTTCTTTAAATGTCATTTAAACGTCATATTGTCTCATCAGAATGATAGTATGAACACAGTGAAATCTAAACTAAATTTATTAAATCGAGAGCTAGGCGTGATTGAATTTAATCGTCGCGTATTAGCGCAAGCGCAAAATCAAAAAGCACCTATTCTTGAGCGTTTAAAATTTATATGTATTGTAGCGAGTAATTTAGATGAATTTTTTGAAATTCGTATCGCTGTTCTTAAAGAGCAACTTCGTAAATATCCCAAATCAAAAACAGTTGATGGTCAATTATTATCAGATGCATACTTAGATATTGTGAGTGAAGCTCAGGCTTTAGTTGAAACAAAATATAATCTCTTTAAGAAAGATATCATTACTAAATTAAATAATGAGGGTATCCATCTCTATTTTAATCATAATAATTGGACTGCAG
>DAIQPR010000220.1:0-2774 GCA_036787315.1 Polynucleobacter sp.
TCCTTATCCACTGATTGTTCCCTGCCACCGTGTTATTTCTGCAAATGGGATTGGAGGATTTGCCCGACAGAATGAACAAGGGTATCATCGCAATATTAAAACGTGGTTACTGCAACACGAGGGTGTTCAGATCTAGCTGTCTTAACCCCTAAAAAACACAATAAAAATTTAAGAATTTATGAAAAGTTTGATTAACTTTGCACATCAAATTGATAAACTTTCGGACTTTTTTGGGCAAGTTGCTAAATGGTCTGTATTGCTTTCATGTTTGATAAGTGCTGGCAATGTTGTCATGCGCTATGCATTTGACTATAGTTCGAATGCTTGGCTAGAGATACAGTGGTATATGTTTGCCGCTTGTGTCATGTTAGGCGCTGCTCAAGTTTTACGTGTAAACGAGCATGTTCGCGTTGATTTAATCTATGGGCATTTAAAGAGTCGTGCAAAAGTCTATGTAGACATATTTGGCATTTTATTTTTCCTATTTCCGGTGATCGGTTTAATGTTTTATTTATCGACGCCACTATTTCTAAAGATGTTTTATAGCAGTGAGATGTCTAATAGTGCGGGTGGTTTAATTAGATGGCCAGCAATGTTGATGTTGCCACTTGGGTTTGGATTACTCTTTTTGCAGGGTATTTCAGAACTCATTAAACGCCTTGCTTGGTTAAACAATCTCTATGAGATGGATACGCACTACGAAAGACCACTGCAATGAGTATGGAGAATTTTGCACCCCTGATGTTTGCGGGGCTCATATTTGTGATGTTAATTGGGTTTCCGGTTGCATTCTCCTTATCTGCGCTGGGACTTGGATGTGGAATTATTGCTATTCAAATGGGATGGTTCCCTGCTAGTTTCTTGTCCAGTTTGCCCCTTAACGTTTTTGGTATTTTGTCGAATGATTTATTGCTAGCGATACCTTTTTTCACGCTGATGGGAACTATCCTTGAACGTTGTGGATTAGCTGAAGATATGTTGGATTCAATGGGCCAATTATTTGGTCCTGTTAAGGGTGGCTTAGGTTACTCTGTGATTATTGTTGGATTTATCCTTGGGGCAATTACTGGAACGGTTGCGGGTCAAGTCATTGCGATGGCAATGATCTCATTACCGGTTATGGTCCGATACGGATATAACGTTCGATATTCAACTGGCGTCCTTGCGGCATCTGGAACGATCACACAATTAGTTCCACCTTCCCTAGTTTTGGTTGTGATGGCAGATCAACTTGGTAAGTCTGTTGGTGATATGTATAAGGGAGCATGGGGTCCTTCTATCCTGCAAATACTATTGTTTTTAATATATACATTTGCATTAACTAAGCTGCGACCAAATGATTTACCTGGCATACCCAAAGAGGCAAGAACCTTAAATGGCTGGCAACTTTGGAAAAAATGTTTGCGCGGAATTATTCCTTCAGCAGTTTTGATATTTGCTGTATTGGGTAGTATGGGGGGATTACCTGGCATGGATGTTGCCATTGCAACCCCAACTGAGGCAGGTGCGATGGGCGCTGTGGGAGCATTTATTCTTGCGGCACTACATGGACGTTTAAATTTTAAAGTACTGAGCGAAGGTCTTACCAGTACGATGCGGATCACGGCCATGGTTGTATTTATTTTGATTGGCTCAAGACTCTTCTCCCTGGTGTTTCAGGGGGTAGATGGTGCAAGATGGATTGAAAATATGATGAGCCATTTGCCAGGTGGCCAAGTGGGATTCTTAATTGCAGTCAATATTTTCATTTTCTTCTTGGCATTTTTCTTAGATTTCTTTGAAATCGCATTTATTATCTTGCCCCTATTGGCGCCTGTGGCAGACAAATTAGGTATCAACATGATTTGGTTTGGCGTTTTACTATGCGTCAATATGCAAAGTAGTTTTATGCATCCACCATTTGGATTTGCCCTTTTCTATTTAAGAGGTATCTCTGATACCCTGTTTAAGAATGGTTCCCTGACCAAGAAAATTGAATCTAAAGATATTTATTTGGGTGCTATACCTTGGGTTATTTTGCAAATTATTTTAGTTGTTATTGTTATTTTTGTTCCAGAAACAGTAACTATGTTTTTAGACAAGCAAGTTGCTGTCGATGTTAACTCGATTCAGTTAGAGGCGCCACCAGAAGAACCTTCTTCAGGGGATGTTCAGTCTGATAAATCGATGATGGAAGATTTGCTCAAAGATTACCAAAAAAATCCTGCGAGTCAAAAATAAAAAAAACCCGAAAGATTTACTTTCGGGTTTTTGATTGAGCTTCAATAAATTAAAGCTTAAGGCTTTGCATATAGTTATCGTATCCAGCTTCAGCAAATCTAAACCACTGAGTAGTTTCTTTACGGAAATTGCTGTAATCAGCATAAACCTTTTTCCATTGTGGGTTTTTCGCACTTAATTCTGCATATACATCTTCTGTATGTTTATATGCTTCATCCATAATCGCTTTAGGAATACGATTGAGTTTGACGCCGTTTGCTACTAACTCTTTCAAAGCGATTGGGTTACGTGCATCGTACTTAGCCAACATATCAATATGAGCATGTGAAGCAGCACATTCCAAAATTGCTTTATTATCCGCTGATAAGCCCGCATAAGCTTTGCTATTTACATATATAGAAAGTTGAGGACCACCTTCCCACCATGCTGGGAAGTAATAGTTCTTAGCAACTTTGTAAAAGCCTAATTTAAGATCGTCATAAGGACCTACCCATTCAGCTGCATCAATCGTACCTTTTTCTAGAGCTTGATAAATTTCGCCACCAGGAATAGAT
>DAIQPR010000061.1:0-12119 GCA_036787315.1 Polynucleobacter sp.
TTTAAACGACAGTAAGGATGCTTTTCTAAGAGCAAAAGCTGAAGCCGAGAATGTCCGTCGAAGAGCCGTTGATGATGTTGCTAAAGCTCACAAATTTGCCATTGAAAGTTTTGCTGAGCATTTACTTCCTGTCATGGATAGTATGCATGCTGCTTTACAACATCACAATGAGGATTTGAATAAATTAAAAGAAGGTGTTGAGCTTACATTAAAGCAACTCACTGGAGCATTAGAGAAAGGCAAAATTGTTGCAATACACCCTGAGGTGGGAAGTAAATTTGACCCACATTTACACCAGGCTATATCAATGGTTGAGTCAGATCAAGAGTCCAATACGGTAGTTACTGTTTTACAAAAAGGCTATTTAATTGCAGATCGTGTACTAAGACCTGCGCTAGTGACTGTAAGTCAGGCTAAATAACTAAAAATCATCAAAAGTTATTGATAGCCCTTGAAACTTTATAAATAGCCCCTAAATATAGTTCATAGATTAATTTAATAAGGAAATTACAAAATGGCAAAGATTATTGGTATAGATTTAGGCACGACAAATTCTTGCGTTGCAATACTTGAGGGAAATACCCCAAAGGTTGTTGAGAATGCAGAAGGTGCTAGAACTACCCCTTCTATTATTGCGTACATGGAAGATGGAGAAATTTTAGTTGGAGCTCCTGCCAAAAGACAGTCCGTGACCAATCCTAAAAACACCCTTTACGCAGTTAAGCGTTTAATCGGAAGAAAATTTGGTGAGAAAGAGGTACAAAAAGACATCGATTTAATGCCGTATACCATTTCCAAAGCTGACAATGGAGATGCATGGGTAGAGGTGCGTGGTAACAAACTAGCTCCTCCTCAAATTTCAGCTGAAGTACTTCGTAAGATGAAAAAAACTGCAGAAGACTATTTAGGTGAGGAAGTTACTGAAGCGGTTATTACAGTACCTGCATACTTTAATGATAGTCAAAGACAAGCTACTAAAGACGCTGGTCGTATCGCCGGTTTGGATGTAAAGCGCATTATTAACGAGCCTACTGCTGCTGCACTCGCATTTGGATTGGATAAAGTTTCTTCTGGCGATCGTAAGATTGCTGTTTATGACTTAGGTGGTGGAACTTTCGATGTTTCAATTATCGAGATTGCTGACGTTGATGGGGAAAAACAATTTGAGGTTCTTTCTACTAACGGCGATACTTTCTTAGGTGGTGAAGACTTTGACCAACGTATTATTGATTTCATTATTGCTGAGTTCAAAAAAGAGCAAGGCGTAGATTTATCTAAAGATGTTTTAGCTCTTCAAAGATTAAAAGAATCTGCTGAAAAGGCTAAGATTGAATTATCTTCAAGCGCTCAAACAGAAATCAACTTACCATATATCACGGCTGATGCATCAGGCCCTAAGCACTTAAATATTAAAATGACTCGTTCTAAATTAGAGTCTTTAGTTGAAGATTTAATTGCTCGCACCATTGAGCCATGTAGAGTTGCTATAAAAGATGCGGGCGTATCTTTAACTGATATTGATGATGTCATTCTTGTTGGTGGTATGACACGTATGCCAAAGGTTCAAGAAAAAGTTAAAGAATTCTTTGGTCAAGATCCAAGAAAAGATGTTAACCCTGATGAAGCTGTAGCTGTTGGAGCTGCGATTCAAGGAGCTGTATTATCTGGTGACCGTACTGACGTATTGCTTTTAGATGTTACTCCCTTATCTTTAGGTATTGAAACTCTTGGTGGAGTAATGACCAAGATGATTAAAAAGAATACTACGATCCCAACAAAATATGCTCAAGTATTCTCTACAGCAGAGGACAATCAGCCTGCTGTAACCATCAAAGTATTCCAAGGTGAGAGAGAAATCGCATCTGCGAATAAAGCTTTAGGTGAATTTAATCTTGAGGGAATACCTCCATCAAGCCGCGGCACACCACAAATTGAAGTAAGCTTCGATATTGACGCTAATGGTATTTTGCATGTGGGAGCTAAAGATAAAGCCACTGGTAAGGAAAACAAAATCACGATCAAAGCTAACTCTGGATTATCAGAAGATGAAATTCAGAAAATGGTAAAAGATGCTGAGGAAAATGCTGAAGAGGATCGTAAATTAAGAGAGGTTGTAGATGCTCGCAATACAGCTGAGGCGTTAGTTCACTCCACTAAGAAATCTTTAGAAGAACATGGAGCTTCATTAGATGCAGGTGAAAAAGAAAAAATTGAAGCCGCAATTAAGGCTTTAGAAGAGTCTGCTAAAGGTTCTGATAAGAGTGATATTGAAGCTAAAACTGAAGAATTGGGTAAAGTGAGCCAAACCTTAGGTGAGAAAGTATACGCAGCAATGGCAGAAAAAGCTAAAGCAGAAGGCGCAGGTTCTCCTGGCTCTGAAAAGGCTAAAGATGACAATGTTGTTGATGCCGAATTTAAAGAAGTTGATAAGAAATAAAGGTTGTAGTTTTTTTAAGGAATAACGTTGGCTACAAAAAGAGATTTTTACGATGTTCTAGAAATTCCAAAGAACGCGACCGAGGATGAGATCAAAAAAGCTTATCGAAAGATGGCTATGAAGTATCATCCTGACCGAAATCCTGATAACAAAGCTTCCGAGGAGAAATTCAAGGAAGCTAAAGAAGCTTATGAGGTTTTATCAGATCCTCAAAAGAAAGCTGCTTATGATCAATATGGCCATGCAGGGGTAGACCCAAGCATGGGCGGTTTTGGTGGGGCAGGGGCTCAGGGTTTTGGTGGCTTCGCAGATGCTTTTGGTGATATTTTCGGAGATATCTTTGGTGCTGGAGCAGCCAGAGGTAGCCGTGCTGGTCCCCAGGTATATAAGGGGGGAGACCTTCGTTATAGTATGGAAATAAGTCTTGAGGAAGCCGCTAAAGGTCATGAGACTCAAATCCGTATTCCTGGTTGGACTAGATGTGATGTTTGTGATGGAAATGGCGCTGAACCTGGTAGCAAAGTCGAGACTTGTACCACTTGTAATGGTCAAGGACAAGTTCGGATGTCCCAAGGTTTCTTTTCCATGCAGCAAACCTGCCCTAAATGTCGGGGTAACGGCCAATTTATTCCAAAGCCATGTAAAAAGTGTCATGGTGAAGGACAGAATAAGCAACAAAAGACTCTAGAAGTAAAAATTCCTGCAGGTATTGAGGATGGCATGCGTATCCGTTTATCGGGACATGGTGAGCCTGGAATAAATCAAGGACCTCCCGGCGATTTATATGTGGAAGTGCACATAAAGCCTCACTCAGTTTTTGAAAGGGATGGTGATGATTTGCATTTCCAGATGCCTATCTCATTTGCAACTGCGTGTTTAGGTGGAGAAGTTCAAGTTCCAACCTTGGCAGGTAAAGCTAGTTTTGAAGTTGCTGAAGGCACTCAAACTGGAAGAACCTATAGATTAAGGGGTAAAGGGATTAAAGGCATACGGTCAGCGGTTCCTGGAGATTTATATGTACACGTTCAAATAGAAACCCCCGTAAAACTAAACGATCAACAACGTAAGCTAATTCAAGAATTAGATCAAAGTTTGAAAGCAGATAGTAAAAAACACAATCCTCAAGAAAGAGGATGGGTGGATCGAGTTAAAGGCTTCTTTAATTAATCGCTAAAGCAATGTTCAGGTGCTGGAAAGGCACCTGACTTGACTTCAGAAATATAAAGCTCAACAGCTTTTGTAATCGAACCTGACTCTCCCAAAAAGTTTTTAACAAATTTAGGTTGTCGTCCAGGAAAAGCACCCAATGCATCATGCATCACTAATACTTGACCAGAGCAATCTGGGCCAGCACCAATACCAATAGTTGGAATTTGAATTGATTCTGTTATTTTTTTACCAAGGCTAGATGGAATAGCTTCAAGCACGAGCAACTGAGCACCAGACGATTCTAGTGCTTTTGCATCTTCTATCATTCGAGTAGCTTGAGATGTGGTTTTTCCTTGAACCTTGAAGCCTCCAAGTGTATTAACTGATTGAGGGGTTAAACCTAAGTGTGCACAAACTGGAATACCTTGTTTTACAAGATGCTCAATCGTCGGAGCAAGCCATGCACCACCTTCAATTTTTACCATTTTTGCCCCAGCTTGCATTAAAAGGGCTGCGTTCTTAAGTGCCTGTGAAATATCTCCATATGAAGCAAAGGGCATATCAGAAACCACATAACTTCTCTTGATATTTCTACTAACGCAAGCCGTATGGTAGATCATATCCTCAATTCGTACAGGAAGGGTTGAAGAGTGACCCTGAATGACGTTTCCTAACGAATCACCAATAAGAATAATATCAATACCTATCTGATCAAAAAGCGTTCCAAAGCTGGCATCGTATGCTGTTAGAGAAGTAATTTTCTCACCATCATTACGCATTTTTAACAATGAACTAATAGTTAAAGCCTTGGTTGGTTCATTAGGTTGTATGTATGACATAGAGTTGAATTTTAAAGACTATAAGTAAATCTTAATGTTGATTTAGGATATCACCACTCATTAAACAATGATGGTGTTGTAGCTTTTCAATTTTTTGCCATGATAATTCAGGGATCTTATCTTTAAGCTTACCAATATGAGGTAATTCAAATTCAGGGGCTAATTCCAAAAGTGGCAGTAGAACGAACATTCTTTCAGTAATCCTTGGATGAGGAATAATGAGTTCAGGGTCATTACTTGCAAAGTCATCATAAGTCAGTAGATCAATATCTAAAGTTCGTGGTGCTTTATCGTAAGGCCTTTCTCTACCAAAATGATTTTCAACTGCTTGGCATGCATGTAATAAAGAAAAAGGATCAAGAGATGTAGAAATAGAAACTACATTATTGATGTAATCTCCACCAGGAGCATCAACTGGAGAGCTAAGATAAAAACAGCTTCTTGCCACTATTTGAATAGAAGGAATTTGTGCAAGACATACAACAGCATCCGTTAGGATTTGCCTTGTATCTCCAACATTCCCACCTAAACCTATAAACGCATTTGCCATTTGTCACCCCTTATGGTGGCTATATTTATTATTACTTTAATCAATTTTCAAAAAGATTGCTCATCGCTTGTAGTTTTATTTGCTTGAGCTTGATTATTAGGGCTTCTGCGCCTTCTTCTGCGTGACTTTGATGGATTACTTGAAGAAATTAGTGGGGATTCTTCTTTCGCTTTAGCGATCAAAAGTTCTCTCTCGGGAGTATCTCCTTTTTGAAAATCATCCCACCATTGAGTGAGTGATTGCGGCAATTCATCTGCTAAGCACCTTAGGCATAAAAAGTCATAACCTGCCCTAAATCTGGGAGATTCTAGAAGACGAAAAGGTACTTTACCAACCCTTTTTTCAAATCTAGGTTGCAAGCTCCATATTTCTCGCATATCAGTCTCAAATCTTCTTTGAATAGCAAAGACTTCTCTTTGATTCGCTAGAACTTCATCTATCGCATCATGCAGAGCTGGTATTAATGGCTTGCCTAGTTGTTGATGATTTTGCCATCCAAGATAAACCTCGTGCCAAAGTAAAGTGGCAAATAAAAATCCTGGTGAAATGGGTTTCCCCAATTGAACTCGTTCATCTGTTTTTGCTAAGGCGATTTTTGCAAAATGACTAAATTTATCTTGTTCAAAAATTGCATCGATCATTGGGAGCAAACCCTGTCCAAGCCCTACTTCTTGAAGAGCCTCTAGGGATGACCAGGCGTGGCCAGACATAAGTAGTTTTAAAATTTCGTCAAACAAGCGTGAGCTTGGAACATCATGTATTAAGGGGGCTAATTCACGAATAGGATTTAAGGTTTTTGGCTCGAGGGAAAATCCGGTTTTGGCAGCAAAACGAACTGCTCTCAACATTCTAACTGGGTCTTCTCTGTATCTTTTTTCAGGATCGCCAATGATACGAATTAATCGTTCTTTAATATCGTACATTCCGCCGTGATAATCCAAAACTACTTGATTACTTGGATCATAGTACATTGCATTAATAGTAAAGTCTCTCCTTGCAGCATCCTCAGATTGCGAACCCCAAATATTGTCACGCAAAATACGCCCACTTTCGTTAATGTGTTCGCTTTCCTCGTTTAACATAGCTCTAAAGGTAGAAACTTCAATGATTTCAGGTTTATTTCCACCATAAAAAGTGACGTGAACAATCTGAAATCTTTTTCCAATTAGCCGTGATTTTTTAAAGACAGCTTGAACTTCTGTAGGGGTTGCATTTGTTGCCACATCAAAATCTTTTGGAACAATCCCTAACATGAGGTCTCTTACAGCACCACCGACTATAAACGCTTCATAACCAGCCTTTTGTAGAGCATCAGTCACCTTAAGTGCATTTTTAGAAATGTGTTCTAAATTAATTTTGTGCGTTTTAAAGTCAATCTCTTTAGCAGCTTTTCTTTTTGGCCGCGATGAAGAAGATGAATTTTTTTTACCTAAAATTCGTCGAATGATTTTTTGAATCATGAGAATAAATTAATTATTTTCCAAGAACGCTCTTTAGCAAGCGATTCAAGTCTTGGATCTGGATTAGTGGCGATTGGAGTTTTGACTTTTTCTAATAAAGGTAAATCATTCATTGAGTCAGAGTAAAAGATACTATTTTCTAAATTTCCCCAGTTAAATCCAAGGCTTTCAAGCCAATTTTCAACATGAGTAACTTTCCCATGTTGAAAATTAGGCAAACCTTTTACCTTGCCGGTAAATTCATGAAGATGATTTTCTTCTGGTTCCGTTGCAATTAGATTTTTAATACCAAATCTTTCAGCTATTGGGCGGGTTACAAAACTATTAGTTGCTGTCACAATAGCACACACATCACCTTGCGAAATGTGTTGCTGAACTAAATCTAAAGCAGCTTTATGAATATTTGGTTCAATTTTGTTCCGCATAAATTCTTTATGCCAATTATCTAGTTGCTGCCTAGGGTGACTTGCAAGAGGCTTAAGCGCAAAATCTAAAAATTCATAGATATCTAAAGTACCTGCTTTATAGGCCTCATAGAAAAAATTATTCGCATTTTCATATTGCGCTTTATCTACAACGCCTATTTCTACTAAAAAGTTTCCCCAAGCATGATCACTATCGATAGGCAATAGAGTGTGGTCTAAGTCAAAGAAAACAAGTGAGGAAGATTGGTTCTGCATAAATTAATGATGATTTTTCAATAAATCTTTTACTAAAGGTAATGTAATAGCGCGTTTTGTTTGAAGCGAATACAAATCAAGTGCCTCGACGATATTAATTAAACTCGGCATATCCCTGTGGAAATGCTCTAAAAGCCAATTCAAAATCTCTAGCGAAAAATTTAAACTTTTAGCTTTAGCAAATTCTTCTAGGGCAATTATTTTCTCTTGATCAAGTAAGGTGTGTAATTCAAAGTTGATACCTGATGATAATCGCGAAGAAATATCAGCCCTTAAAGATAAACCAGAAATTGAATCAGATCCAGTAACAATAATTAATATATTTTCGTCTTCTTTTGCTTCTATCAATAATCTAAAAAAAGCCTTTTGTTCATTATCTGTTAGGGAATCAACGTTATCTACAAAATACACTTTATGGACAAGCATATTCCCATAGTCTAGATAACTCCATAAAGAGCTTCCAGACTCTAAAAAGCAGGAACTAATCTCATTTTCCAATGCGATATTTGCAAGTGCTTTGAGGAGGTGTGTTTTGCCACTACCTAATGGACCCCATATATAAATAATTTCATGCTCAGGATTGGTGTTTGAAGAATTTTCCCAATAATGAACTAAGGAGTTAAGAACCGTTAATACATCAATCCCATTGCCCCTATCTTTTTTTGATAAAACAAAATTACCTAGTGTAGGTTTTGGTGATACTAATATGTCTAGAGTATATTGTTGAGAATTTTTACTTTTCATTTATTCGTTTTTGTTAAACCAAGAGCTACTCATCAGTTTATTTTTTAAATATCTTATGGTTACAAGACAAATTGCAGACATAGGGAATGCAAGCAGAATACCAAAGAATCCAAATACTTGCCCAAATAACATTAGTGCAAAAAGAACTGCAACAGGATGTAACCCAATTCTTTCTCCGACAAGCCTAGGTGTTAAAACAAAACCTTCTAATAATTGTCCAACTCCATAAAGGACCAAGACAGCAATAAATGCATTACTAGGACCAAATTGTAGAATTGTTGCCATACAAGAAAGCGTGAAACTAATTAAAAATCCCACATAAGGAATGAAGCCTACAAGCCCAGTGAAAACTCCCAGTGGAATAGCACTTTTAACACCGATTACTGACAAGCCTATAGAGTAAAACACCGCCAAGACAATCATTACAAGGATTTGTCCACGCAAGTAATGAGCCAACAACACATCAACCTCTTGGACGAGTGTAAATAAAGTATTTTTAAACCTAATTGGCACAAGCCCCGATAAAAGCTTCATGAATGTGTGCCACTCTAATAATAAGTAGAACAATACAAATATTATTAATATTAAATTTGCAAAAAAGCCCAGAACTGAACCTGAAGATTTAATAATGGCGCCCAGAGACTTTGTAACTAAAGTATTCGCATTGTCAGATATTTGAGATGTGATTTGATTTTGGGCCTGCTCTCGGATAACTCCCCAATCAAGAGAAATGTTAAAAGTTTCTAATTTGGGCTCTAACCACTCTTGAATATTTTTAAGCCAAATTGGAAATTGGGTTTTGATAAGAGGTATTTCGTGCTGCAATAAATTTAAAAGTAAAACTAGAATGATTAAAGTGGTGAAAATTCCCACTAAAACTGAAGTTAGCGCTGCCAAACCCCTTGGAAATTTGAGCTCTACAAATTTTTCGGTAAGGGGTTCTAATATGTACGCTAGAATAAATGCCACCAAAAAAGGCATCAAAATACCAACTAAATTAGAAAAAAAATCAGACATTGCCTTCGCCTTGAATTAGAATCTTCACATTCTACCGAGTTCATAGGAATAATATGTCAAATTCGACAACTAATAGTACAAACCTCACTAATGACCCTTCAAATAAGGGATTATCTTACAAAGACGCTGGAGTTGATATTGATGCAGGGGATGCATTGGTTGAAAGAATCAAGCCTTTAGCTAAAAAAACGATGAGAGAGGGAGTTTTAGCAGGTATTGGAGGTTTTGGAGCACTATTTGAGGTCCCAAAGAGGTACAAGGAGCCAGTTTTAGTATCTGGTACTGATGGAGTTGGCACAAAGTTAAGGCTTGCTTTCGAATGGCAAATCCATGACACAGTTGGTCAAGATCTAGTTGCCATGAGCGTCAATGATATTTTGGTTCAAGGTGCTGAGTCCTTGTTTTTCCTAGATTATTTTGCTTGCGGACATTTATCTGTAGATGTTGCGGCGACTGTAGTTGGGGGTATCGCAAAAGGCTGTGAACTTGCTGGATGCGCTCTGATTGGCGGAGAAACAGCTGAAATGCCTGGAATGTATCCCGATGGAGAATATGATTTAGCGGGATTTGCAGTTGGCGTTGTGGAAAAATCAAAAATTATTACTGGTAAAACCATATTGCCAGGAGATGTTGTGATTGGTTTAGCCTCAAGTGGTGCTCACTCAAATGGTTATTCATTAATTCGAAAAATTATTGATGTGAGTGGGGTATCTCGGAGTTTTGAAATTGGCGGAAGACCTCTGGAAGAAGTGGTAATGACCCCAACCAAAATCTACGTAAAGCCAGTTTTAGAGCTAATCAATAAAATCAATGTTAAGGGTATGGCTCATATTACTGGTGGAGGATTATTAGAGAATATTCCAAGAGTGCTACCTGATAACGTTCAAGCTGTCCTTCATCAGGATGCTTGGGAAATGCCCGAGTTATTTAAATGGCTTGCAAAAGCCGGTAAGGTTGACGCACAGGAGATGCATCGAGTTTTCAACTGTGGGATCGGATTAGTAATTGTTTTATCGAAAGAAGAAGCTGAAACAGCAATTCAATTTTTAAAGACGCAGAATATAGATTGTTTCCAAATTGGTCAGATAGTTGCAAGACCAAATGGGGCACATCAAACAGTCGTCATTTAAATTTTAGTAAATGCTCAAGGCAGGTTTTCGTTGCTTGGTTTACAAAGCTTTGTTCACTAGGGTCAATGATGATTCTACTTGGCATCGCTCTGAGCCAGGTTAATTGTCTTTTTGCAAGTTGGCGGCTTGCAGCCATGCCTTTAGCGATAAATTGATCGAAGCTAATATCACCTGTAAGGTGCTCTATTGCTTGCCTATATCCCACTGCCCTCATTGAAGAAAGATTATTGTTAATTAAAGGGTTTTGAAGCAAATTCTTAACTTCATTCAGAAAGCCCTTTTCCAACATCAACTCAAATCTTCTTTCTATTCGCTCATGAAGCCAAGTTCTATTTTCTGGTTCAAGAGATATTAAAAGATGCTTAAATGACGAAGTATCTCTAGAATTTGAGTAAGGTTGTTGCTCTAGAAAATAAGACATGGGCAAACCTGTCATGGCAAATATTTCAAGGGCGCGTGATACTCTTTGAGTATCTCCTGCAGCCAGTCTTGATGCTGTAATAGGATCAATGGCTTGAAGTTTTAAATACATTTCATCCCAACCCACAAGGGCGGCTTCACTCGCTATTTTGGCACGGACTTCAATGGTTGAGGCTGGTAGATCTGTAAGACCCTGCATTAAGGCTCGCCAGTAAAGCATAGTGCCACCAACAATAACGGGAAGATTTCCTCGCTCTTTAATCTCGCGAACCCACCTAAGAACATCTTTTGCAAATTGCGCAGCAGAGTACGTCTCCCACGGATTTAGGATATCAATGCCATGATGTCGAATTAGACTCAGTTCCGTATCACTTGGTTTTGCAGTTCCAATATCCATACCTCGATACACCAGTGCAGAATCCATACTAATAATTTCTAAATCAATACCTTTCAATTTTGCGGCATTAGATAGTTCAACAGATAAAGTGCTTTTACCGCTTGCTGTAGGTCCAACAATAGCTAAAATATTTTCTAAAGGATGATTAGAAAATGTCATTCTTTTATTACCTACCCCTGAGAAAAAGTTTGTCTAAGTCTTGAATACTCAGTTGAATCCAGGTTGGTCTTCCGTGGTTACATTGGTCTGCACGCTCAGTTATTTCCATTTGCCTGAGAAGTGCGTTCATTTCCGGTAGGGTCAATTGCCTGTGTGCTCTAACAGCTGCATGACATGCTTTTGTAGCCAATCGCTCATGCTTAGCAGAGTCAACTACACCGCTAGCCCCAACCTCATCTAGATCAGCCAATAGAGAGCGAACTAATTCTTCTGGGTCTGATTTACTTAAGATAGCAGGTATAGATCTTACGCAAATTTCTTGCGGCCCAATTACTGATATATCAAACCCTAAATCATGAAGAATGGATTGATTATCGTTCAGTAGTGCGATTTCTAATTGACTAGTATGAATAACAACCGGAACTAATAGAGTTTGAATACCAATTTGATTCTGTAAATCATTTTTAAGTTTTTCATATAGCACGCGTTCATGTGCTGCATGCATATCAACAAGAACAAGTCCTGATTGGTTTTGCGCCAAGATATAAATACCTCCTATTTGAGCAATAGCGAAGCCCAGAGGTGATTCTGAATTCTCTTCTACACGAGGAATGTTTTCATTAAACGCGTCAAGTGTGGGAGTTTTTTTGTCTCCCAATAATTGGAATATGGACTCTTTTACTAAAGTGTTAGGCTCTTGTAATCTAATAGATTGCTGATATCGAGGCGTAAAGCTTGTATAGTTTTGCGCTTGAACTGGCAATGTTGTTGAGATAAATTCTGTGTTCTGAAAATCTTGACCTTCTACTGAGTTGTTGCTTTGCCCCGCCCCATGCGATAAGCGATCTTTTATTGAGTGATATACAAATTGATGAACTGCTCTACTATCTCTAAAACGAACTTCGATCTTTGCTGGATGAACATTAACATCAACCAATTCTGGTTGAATTGAAAGATTAAGAAGTAATATTGGTTGCCTATCACCGTGAAGGACATCTTGATAGGCACTGCGGATAGCGTGATTGATTAATTTGTCACGGACAAATCGATGATTGACAAAAATATATTGTTGATCCGCTTTTGCTCTACTTGCCGTTGGGGCACCTATAAAACCATTTAATTGAATCAATTCTGACC
>DAIQPR010000062.1:0-12063 GCA_036787315.1 Polynucleobacter sp.
GCCTAATTTTTGAGACATCAATGTTCTATATTGGTTTAAATAAGTATCAGAAAATGTTGCTAAGATCGGTTTAACTTTAGAGATGGCTATTTCCATTGCTTCATCACTATCATTTTCAGCGATGATAGGTAACATTGCTTGTGCAAGACGCACTAGATTCCAATAAAAAATTGTCGGCTGGTTAGCATATGAATAACGACCCTGAGAATCAGTGTGATTACAAATATGATTTAAGTCAAAACGATCAAGGAAACCAAATGGTCCGTAATCTAGAGTCAAGCCAATGATAGACATGTTATCTGTGTTGAGAACTCCATGACAAAAACCGACAGATTGCCAACTAGCGACAAGCCTAGCAGAGCGATTTAGAACCTCTTCAAATAAAGCTAGATATGGCTCTTCTTTATCTTGAAGGTCTGGATAAAATTGGCTGATAACGTAATTAGTAAGTTTTTGTAGTTGCTCATGTAGTCCATTCGCAGCAAAATGCTCGAAATGTCCAAAACGTATAAAGGACGGAGCTACTCTTGTAACAACTGCAGCTGTTTCTACTGTCTCCCTAACAACTTGCTTTGGGGAAGATGTAATTGCCAATGCTCTTGTTGTAGGTATGCCTAAATTGAACATTGCTTCTGAACATAAAAATTCACGTATAGAAGAACGAAGAACAGCTCTTCCATCTCCCATTCTTGAGTAGGGTGTTGGCCCGGCACCCTTCAGTTGAATTTCCCATTTTTGATCATCATGATTCAAGTGACCAAAAGATATTGCTCTGCCATCGCCGAGTTGTCCGGCCCATACACCAAATTGATGCCCTGAATAGACACTTGAGTAGCTTTTAAGATTATTTGGTACAAAATTTCCTGAAAGTATATTGAGAGATTCAATATCTTGAGTAAATTCTGGATTTAATCCTAGATCTTTTGCAAGATCCTTTGAAGTAATTACCCAACTTGGATTGGGCAAAGGTGTTGGATTAACGAGGGAAGAAAAGTCAGATCCGAGATCTAAAAATCCATACTCAACAGGTAGTGAGGAGATACTCGGATACATTTTTATTATTCAACTTTGCCAATGGCTTTAACGACATCAGCCATTTTTTTTGCGTCAGCGTTCCAGTACGTCTGGAAGGCTGCGGAATCTAAATACTGTATGGGAGATCCAGCACCATCAAGAACTGATTTAACTTTTTCGTCGTTCGCTGCATTTTTTGCAGCATCACGAAGTTTATCAATGATTTCTTGAGATACGCCAGATGGAACAAATAAGCCAGACCATTGAGCAAATTCTACTTTTTTACCCATGTCTTTAAAGCTTTTAATATCAGGAAGGCTAGCTAATTTACTATCTCCCCAGTGCGCTAAAGCTCGAACTTTACCCGCTTTAATTTGCTGAACTATAGATGCTGGTCCAGTTGCAATTGCATCTACCTGTCCACCAATTAAACCAATAATAGCTGGGCCAGCTCCTGTATATGGAATATGTTTCATTTCAAAATGATCTGCTAACTTAATCATTTCCATAGGAATGTGCATAGTGCCGTAGTTTCCAGATGATCCGAAATTATATTTCCCTGGATTCTTTTTCATATCTGCTAAAAACTGATCGTAGGTCATCCAAGGACTATCTGATTTGACAACAAGGACAGTTGGGTCAGCAGTAAAACGAGCAATTGGTTTAAATTGTGTGATTTGGTAAGAAATATCTTTTCCTAGAATTTTGTCTGCTTCAGGAATGATTGATATTGAAGATAAAGTCATCAATATGGTGTAACCATCAGCTTTTGATTTGGCAACATAAGCCATTCCTACACCACCTCCAGCACCAGCTTTGTTTTCAATGATGACTGGTTGTCCTAATTGTCTACTCATGGCTTCAGCAACAGGTCTAGCAACTGTGTCAGCAACCCCACCTGGAGGGAAGGGGACAACCATTGTTATAGGACGTGAAGGCCACTTTTCTTGCGCATGAGATATTGTTGAAATCAAAAGGGTATTAAAACAAAAGCTAATGCATAAAATGATTTGATAGATATTTTTTTTCATAAAATGGTGCATTTAATTGTCCCTTAGTAATAAACTACAGTTAATTATTGTAATGCTAACTTTTCAAATACACCTGAAGGGTAGATGAATATGCCACAACGAATTCCTCATATTTTGACGATTGCTGGTTCTGACAGTGGGGGTGGCGCTGGTATTCAAGCAGATTTAAAGACAATGTCAGCTTTTGGAGCTTTTGGCATGACTGCTATTACATCTGTAACATCACAAAACTCTCTGGGAGTTCATTGGATTGAGCCATTAAGTTCACAGTCAGTTGATACTCAGATTCACGCTGTGGTTGCGGATTTTGGAGTTCATACTACCAAAGTTGGGATGTTAGGTAGTACTGATATGGCTCTTTGCATTGCAAATGCAATTAAAAAATATCAACTTCAACCACTTGTATTAGACCCTGTATTGATAGCGACTTCAGGTGCGAATCTTGGAGATAAATTAACTGCAAAAACTATTTTAGAATCCTTATTTCCTCTTTCTTACATTGTTACTCCTAATTTATATGAGGCGAGTATTTTTTTAGATCGAGAGATAAAAAATGTTGATCAAATGGAACAAGCTGCTATAGATTTATTAGCTTATGGACCAACTGCAGTATTGCTAAAAGGTGGTCATCTAGAAAATACTGATCAACTGGTTGATGTTTTAGTTTATAAACAAGGTAGTGAAATAATTCAACATATCTTTAAACATCCCAAGATTATTACAAAAAATACGCATGGAACAGGCTGTACCTTATCTAGTGCAATTGCTTGTGGTTTAGGTGCCGGTCTTTCGCTTTATGAAGCTGTGGATGTCGCCATTGATTTTGTGCAAAATGCTTTGCAACATGCTTCCTCATTAGATCTTGCTAATGGATCAGGTCCACTTTGGCACGCTTATGAGCAATATCCTCAAATTGATGAAATTTGATTTTTTAATTTTTCAATTGCTTGTAAATAGTTCTCAGCCTGAATAACTGCTCTTACTAAAGCAACAGAACCAACAGAGGATTTAATGACTTCTGAAATATTGTCTTCATTGATCCCACCGATTGCTACTAAAGGAAAGTCCTTAAGTAAATCAGCATATAGTTTTAATCGATGAATACCTTGAGGCGCAGTTTCCATTGACTTCAAAGTAGTAGGAAAAATAGCCCCTAATGCGACATAGCTAGGACGATATTCAATGGCTCTGAGCATTTCTGCATATCCATGAGTACTTATGCCAAGTCGAAGATTGGCGTTTCTAATTTCTTCAACATTTGCAGTCATTAAATCATCTTGACCTAAGTGAACTCCATATGCATTCATTTCAATTGCAAGTTTCCAATAGTCATTTATATAGAGATGGCATGGGTGATTTTTTGAGAGCTTAATTGCTTCTTGAATTTCTTTTCTTATTAAATCTTGATCATTAGATTTGAAGCGCAACTGTATTGTAGGTACTCCTGCAGAAGCTAATTTACCAACCCATTCAGCAGATGGTGCAACAACATATAGCCCCATTGATTTGGGAGAACTAGGAAAAGGATTCTGATGTGATATATCAATTTGAAAATCTTCTAAAGTTTTAGGCCAATGCAGAATGTCAAAATTTCCTTTTGATTTATTGTCCCAAGCTAATGCGATTTGTTCAGCATCATGATCAATAAAACCTAAGCGATAACAAGCGTACTTCACTGCCCGGTATATAGGATTGTTTTTAGTAAAGTTAAATTGCTCTATAGAATCTCTTTGTTCAATCATTAATTCTTGGTAATGATTGGCAATCAAATCAGATAATTTAATCTCATCAAGGGTAAGAAAGTCTATGATTGATGCCAAAATGGTACTCCTAAAGTCGGTGTACTAGCTTGAGCTTGATGATTAGCCGGCATAGCTCCAGCGAGGAAAGCATTTCTGCCTGCTTGAACTGCTAGAGAAAAAGCTTCAGCCATCTTAATTGGGTTTTGTGCCAATGCAACAGCTGAATTTAGCAATACAGCATCAAAGCCCCATTCCATAACTTGACAGGCATGAGAGGGAAGCCCTAAGCCAGCGTCAATAATCATTGGTACTTGAATACGCTCCCTTAAAATTTGAAGTGCATAAGGATTACTTGGACCTTTACCAGTTCCAATTGGTGCTGCCCATGGCATGATAGCTTGGCAACCGACATCCACTAAGCGTTGACAAACTACGAGATCCTCCGTGCAATAGGGAAGAACTTTAAAGCCATCTTGTATAAGAATACGAGCTGTCTCAACGAGTTGAAGGGTATCAGGTTGCAAAGTGTAGTCATCACCAATTAGTTCTAGTTTGATCCAATCTGTTTCAAATACTTCACGAGCCATATGTGCAGTTTGAATGACCTCTTCTGGACGATGACATCCTGCTGTGTTTGGCAAAACGGGAGTATTTAATTTTTTTAATAACTCCCAAAAGCCACTTGAAATTTCGTTAGGGTTTGCACCTTGCCTCCGTAAAGATGCAGTTACCATAGCTGGTTTAGAAATCAATATAGATTCTTCTAATACTTGCGGAGATGGATACCTCGAGGTCCCTAAAAGGAGCCTACTTGAAAATGTTTGTCCATAAATTTGAAAATCATCTTTTGTCATGATTAACCTCCAGTAATTGGAGAAATGATATCAATATGGTCGTTTTCATGGATAAGTGTTGATGCATAGTTTGATTTTGCAATAAATTGGGCGTTAAGAGATATCGCAAAAGGAGACTTTGGTTGCAATATGTTGAGAAGAGTGTCGACATTAAGTGGAGAATCATCAATCTTTTTTGATTCTTGATTAACAAATATGTTCATACTTGGCCTCTTGATAATCTATTTCAAATTGTTTGATTAACGAATCGTCTTTTTGTTCTATAAGCTTCATAACTGAATCGACGATCGCAGGGGCTATTAAAAAGCCATGTCGGTATAAGCCATTGACATGAATTATCTTGGAATTAGATTGAATGATCTTAGGAAGATTATTTTTAAAACTTGGTCGGCACTGAGTAGACATTTCTAAAATTCTAGCTTCTGCAAAACCCGAATGAAGAGTATATGCCGCACTTAGCAATTCGAGACTGGATCTTACACTCATTGGAGAATCATCTTCAGATTCAATTTCAGTTGCACCTATCACATAAACGTGATTTCTTTTGGGAGCAATATAGATAGGGTACTTAGGATGGATTAAGCGTATAGGGCGGGATAATGTTACTTCTGGCGCAAATACTCGAACCACTTCTCCACGAACACCTCTGAGGCTAGAAACATCTTTTTTGCTACCAATTCCACGACAATCAATGACTTGATCATACTTATCTATCGGAAATTGATTGATATCAATACTTTGATCCCAGAAAAAATTAACTCCATTGCTAATACATTGATTGAAGAGAGCAGACAGTAATTCACGGTTATCAAGCTGCCCCTCCTCAGGTAGATAAATACCCGCTTCAAATTGATGACTTAATTCTGGTTCAATTTCTTTTAATCTTAGCTTGTTTAGGATTTCAGGCTTTGGTGTTTCCGAAATAGAGTTTGTAACAAAATCTAATTGATTTCGAAAATGCGTTGCGCTTGATAGATCTTGATGATGCCAAACTATGAGTGAGCCCGACTGTTGAAAGAAGACTTCATCATTGAGATCGTGAATGATTTCTGACCAACGATTTAAACTGTAATAGCCCATCCTCACGATGCTTGCTTCAGTACTTACAGATTCTGCTAATGGCGCAAGCATAGCCGCAGCAATAAATGCTGCAGATTGAGGTGTTTGCAATGAACTTTTATCATAAACATGGATGCTGGAGTTATTCTTTGATAACTCGAAAGCAAGTAAGCGACCTACTAAACCAGCACCCAGGATTGCAATATTTTTTTGGTGAGATTTCACGAAATTACTTATTGATAAATTTGTGCCCCTTTTTTACGAAACTCGATCGATTTTTCTTGCATACCAGTTTGAGGATTATCTCCTTGACTAGCAGCAAAATCTCTTACTTCTTGAGTGATTTTCATCGAACAGAATTTGGGCCCGCACATAGAACAAAAATGAGCAATTTTTGCTCCATCAGCAGGTAGGGTAGCATCATGATATTCTCTGGCTCTTTCAGGGTCTAGACCAAGATTAAATTGATCTTCCCAGCGGAATTCGAATCTGGCTTTAGATAAAGCATTGTCCCGAATTTGAGCACCTGGTAAGCCTTTAGCTAGATCTGCACCATGAGCTGCTATTTTATAAGTAATGATTCCTTCTCTGACATCTTCTTTATTAGGCAATCCAAGGTGTTCCTTTGGTGTTACATAACAAAGCATGGCAGTACCATACCAACCAATTTGTGCAGCACCAATTCCGCTAGTGATGTGATCATATCCTGGAGCTATATCAGTAATTAAAGGTCCTAATGTATAAAAAGGAGCTTCTAAACAATGATGAAGTTCTTCATGCATATTTTCTTCAATACGTTGCATTGGCACATGACCAGGACCTTCAATCATGACTTGCACATCATGCTGCCAAGCAATTTTAGTGAGTTCACCCAAGGTTCTTAGTTCACCAAATTGAGCCGCATCATTTGAATCAGCAATACATCCTGGTCTTAAGCCATCACCTAAGCTAAAGGAGACGTCATAAGCTTTCATGATTTCGCAAATTTCGTTGAAGTGCGTATACAAGAAGTTTTCTTGATGATGCGCTAAACACCATTTGGCCATAATTGAGCCACCACGCGAGACGATACCAGTAATTCGGTCTGCAGTTAGGGGGACATAACGAAGTAATACACCAGCATGGATAGTAAAGTAATCTACACCTTGTTCAGCTTGTTCAATCAATGTATCTTTAAATATTTCCCATGTAAGGTCTTCAGCTTTCCCGCCTACCTTATCTAAGGCTTGATAAATTGGAACAGTGCCAATTGGTACTGGTGAATTTCTAATAATCCATTCTCTAGTTTCGTGAATGTTATCACCGGTTGATAAATCCATGATGGTGTCAGCACCCCAACGAATGGACCATATCATTTTTTCTACTTCTTCATTGATAGAGGAAGTTACTGCAGAGTTTCCAAGATTTCCATTAATTTTGACTCTAAAGTTTCTACCAATAATCATTGGCTCAAGTTCAGGATGGTTAATGTTTGCTGGAATGATGGCACGACCAGCAGCTATTTCCTGTCTTACAAATTCTGGAGTTATTTCTTCCGGCAAATTGGCGCCATAAGAGTGGCCTGGATGTTGCTTTAAAAGTTGTTTATATTTTGGATCTTTTCTAAGTTCCGTCAAATTTAAGGATTCTCTGAGTGCTACATATTCCATTTCAGGCGTAATGATCCCTTTTTTTGCATAGTGCATTTGACTAACATTTTTACCTTCTAAGGCAACTCTTGGAGGAGCAATGTGTGCAAATCGAAGATGTTGGGTTTTTTCATCTTGTGCTCGAGCAATCCCATAAACCGATGTTGGGCCTGAGAGTTCTATCGTATCTTGACGATCGATAACCCATTGTTTTCTTGGGGTAGGTAATCCTTGCTCAAGGTTGATAACGACTTCTGGGTCACTATATGGGCCAGAAGTATCATAAACAGGAACTGGGGGGTTAGGTAGTAATTCTCCCGATACAGTTTTTGTTGGTGTTTGTTCTATTAATCTGTATGGAGCAAAGATATCTGGTCTTGAGCCCTTAATATATTGTTTAGAAGAAGCAGGGTAAGCAAACTTTTGACCTAAGTCATGTTCTAAGCTTCCAAGAGTTAATTCGGTAGGTTTATTCATTATCATCTCCATTGCAATACATGGGATGAATTGGGACTAAATTTTTGAAACTCCCCACGCCAGCATTATCTGGTTCGAGTGAAGGGTATTTCTCAGCCGATAGACATCTATCAGCACCCCTGTTTCATCCTGTTATTAATTTAACACAAAATCAGAATTCTATCGTTTATTTCACTGGAGGATTAGCACGATATGCTGATTGAAAATCAATCATCCAACCGGGGTATTCTTTCGGGATAGCGCTTATTTCATTTAAAGTATTTAACTCATCATTTGTTAATTCGAGTGCGGAAGCAGCGATATTATCTAAAAGTTGATCTTTTGTTTTAGCACCAATGATGACACTTGACACTTCCTTCTTTGACAAAATCCAAGCTAATGCAATTCTAGCAACTGATACGCCATATTTTTGGGCAATGGGTTCCATTGCTTCAATACAAGAATATGCTCTATCTTTGTTAATAGGGGGGAAATCAAACTCTCCGGAACGACGAGCTCCCTGAGGAGAAGACTCATTTCGTCTATATTTTCCTGATAAAAATCCTCCTGCAAGAGGACTCCAGACCATAAGACCAAGCTGTTGATTTCTTAGTAATGGAAATACTTCTCTTTCTAAGTCTCTCCCAGCAATTGTGTAATATGCTTGAACACTGATAAATTCAGCATAATTTTTTAACCTTGAAACACCTAGAGCTTGCATAATTTGCCAAGCCGCCAAATTACATAAACCAATATAGCGAATCTTACCGCTACGAACCATATCATTGAGTGCCCCAAGAGTTTCCTCAATGGGGGTCAATGGATCAAAGCCATGGATTTGGTATAAATCAATATAGTCGAGTTGCAATCGCTTGAGGCTAGCATTTACTTCATTAAAGATGTGGAATCTAGATTGGCCTCGACCATTTGGAGTTTCATCCATAATCCCAGTTGATTTTGTAGCAATAATCATTTGGTCTCTAGGTATATGGGTATCTTTTAAAGCTTGTCCTAAAAGAGACTCAGACTCTCCAAAGGAGTACACATTAGCAGTATCAATAAAATTAATACCTTCCTCAAAGGCAGATTTCACTAAAGTATTGACAGCGTTTTGTTGAAGCCCACCCATAACTGACCAAAATCCTTGGTTACCAAATGTCATGGTTCCTAAACACATTTCTGAAACGTATAAACCTGTCGGTCCAAGTAAACGATATTTCATAATTACTCCTTAATTTTTAATATCTAAAGCGAGATCCACCATCTACGCTGATAACATCTCCACTAATATATGACGCTTGAGCAGAGGACAAAAATAAAGCCAAATTTGCAATTTCAGAGGGTTCACCCATTCTTCCATATGGAAGATTTTTCATCAAATTCTCATAGGCTTTTCGATCAGCATCAGATGTTGGATTTACTAAAACTTCTGTTCTTGGAGTTCTTATTAAGCCTGGGTGAATACCTACAATTCTGATATTATCATTTGTGCTTTCAGAGCCCATTGCTTTAGTAAATGCTGCTAATGCAGCATTTGCAGTTGTAGTGCCGATGGATTTGAAATTAAGACGATCAGCAGCAATCCCAATGATATTAATGATGACGCCACCATTTGTACGAGACTTCATGAACGGATAAATACGTCGTGTTAGGAAAATGGTTGACATTACTTTACCTTCCCAAGCGTCTCTAAACTTTTCAGGATTAATATCTTGCAAAGTACCTCTACCCATAGCACCAGCAGAATTTACTAATATGTCTGCATCCTTATAAAAAGGAGCTAGTGAGTCAATATTTTTATCTTCAGATAGATTAACAGCCAAGGTACGAACCTCAACTCCATATTCTGCCTCGAGAGTTTTTTTGGCTTCCTCGAGTGATGCTGCATCTCTCGCAACTAAGCGTAAAGAACAACCTTGAGAGGCAAAGGCTTTTGCAATTCCAAAGCCAATTCCCTTAGAACCGCCGGTTACGATGACTATTTTGTTTTTTAAATCAGGATAAGTTATGTGCATTTTTTTATTCAGGTTTAATGTTGAGTGATTTTATTAAGTTACCCCAAAATTGATTCTCTTTGGCGATAAATTTAGCAAATTGTTCTGGATTATCGGTGAATGTTTCTGCACCAATATCTGAGAGTCTTTTTAGCATAGCAGGGCTGTTCATTACTTTTACAATTTCAGCATTTAATTGATTAACTATCGCAGGAGGGGTTTTTGCTGGTAGGAAAACAGCATACCATTCATTGGTAACAAGATTTGGATATCCAGACTCTGCAATAGTAGGAATATCTGCCATAGCTGAAGGACGCTTTGATCCTGTAGTTGCTATTGCTCGAAGGTTGCCTGATTTTACATAAGGAAGTGTGGCTGTTGGACTATTAATAAAAGCCTGAAATCTTCCTGCAAGTAAATCAGTTAGAGCTGGTCCACCACCTTTATAAGGAACGCTAAGAATATCTATGCCAGTTTCTTTTTTAATAAACTCCATTGTTAAATGGCCTGATGAAAGGCCTCCAGGTTGACCATAAGCTAATTCACCCGGATGTGCTTTTGCATAAGCAATAAACTCGGGGAAAGTTTTAACAGGCAAACTTGGATGAATCGTCATCAACCCCGGCATAATCCCTAACATTGCTAGAGGGATTAAATCTTTCATACCATCATAAGGAATATTTTTAGATACATATGGATTAATAACTAGTGAACTAATTCCTAATCCAATGGTGTATCCATCTGGAGCTGCTTTTACAAGTTCACTCGTGCCAATAATTTGATTTGCACCTGGTTTGTTTTCGACAATAATAGGTTGTCCAATAGATTTACTCAGTTCAACAGCAAGGCTTCTTGCAAGATAATCAGCAGTTGCACCTGGAGCAAGTGGAACTATAAATCGAATTGGTTTATTTGGAAAAGGGTCTGCTGCAAAAGATGTAGAAAAAAGTAAGGTAAAAATTGAAACGATAACTCCGAAATAGATCCGCATATATTGTCCCTTTTATCGATAGAAGGTCATGCAATGAATTACTAAGGTAGTAGTTTCAGCATGTCTCAAACTTATTTTTATTTGTTATCTTTGATTATATTCATATTTACTCAGGTACGTACTAAATAATCTGACAAAGGAAATGTTAATATCTCAGAATAATTAAACTGGAGATAATCATGTTAAAGACCTTAGGAATAGGGGTTATTGGTTCAGGAAGAATCGGAACTTTGCGCGCAAGATTGGCAGCAAAACATCCATCTGTGAGCTTTCTTGCAATTTCTGATCAGGACATAGAAAAAGCAAAATCTTTAGCACAGACTACGAATGCTGATTTTTATTCTATGAGTAATGACGAGATCATTTCTCATCCGGATGTAACAGCAGTCTTTGTTTCTACTCCAGAGAATCATCACGTTGATCCCATTATTAAAGCTTTGAGATTAGGTAAACCTGTCATGGTTGAAAAACCTCTTGCAATGAATCTAGAAGATGCTGATAGGGTATTAAAAGTATTACAGGAAACCAATGGAAGCTTACATATTGGTTATAGCAGAAGATTTAAAGAATGCTATTTGCGTGCTAAAGAGCAAATGAATCATGAAAGACTTGGCAAAATTGTGGGTGGTCAAGCTCGTGTTTATAACTCAAGAGCACAAGCATTTTCAATTTTAAAGAGAGATCCTCACGCTACTCCTGTTGTTGATGTTCTTACTTATTACGTCGATTTAATGTGTTGGCTTTTAGAAGATCAGTGTTACCCAGTTGAAGTAATAGCTAGAGGTCAAAGTGGAATTTTTAAAGCAGCTGGTTATGGGGCTGATGATGTTACCTGGGCAATCGTTACATTTTCTGATGGTGCTGTTATTAACTTTGGAATTAGTTATGCTCTTCCATCTAAATACCCAACTTTGGGACAGTCTGATCGATTGGAACTATTAGGTCTTGAAGGAACAATGATTGTTGATGACGACCATATGGATCACATCCTATATTCAGACCGTGGTATCCCTCATGCTTATGTTCCAGATCATGCTGTAAATATGGCTTTTTTAGGCAGTAATACTGCTGGTGATTGGGCATGTGGTGATTTTTGGGGGCCTTTAGGCAATGAAACAAGATCTTGGTTGGACTTTTTAGTAACTGGACAAACAACTGTTCATTGCAATCCTTCACAGGCTCGAAGAAATCTTGAAACAACTCTTGCGATTGAAAAGGCTGTTCAAACAGGATTGCCTGTGAAACTTCCTTTATAAACTTTTACTTATGAAAAAATCAAAATTTATTTTCTTAT
>DAIQPR010000063.1:0-12003 GCA_036787315.1 Polynucleobacter sp.
TTCTCAAACCAAAGAAAAATGGGATGAAAACGCAATTCAGGTTTCTTTTGAATAATGCGAAAAATCATGATGTAGCGCGCGTAACCAATTTTTTCAGACAGATAGGTTGCATAAAAAATAAACTTTGGCTTAAAGAAGGTATATTTTTTAGTTCTTGCTAAAAATCCTAAATCGACACCAATACCAAAATCCTTGAGCCATTGATTAATAAATCCTGCATGACGACTTTCATCACGCGCCATGTGTGCAAAGAGCTCCTTTAAATCAGGATTAGAAATCTTTTTCTTGATTTCAGCATATAGTACGCAACCAGAAAATTCAGAAGTAATCGAACTTATTAAAAAATCTAAAAATTCCTGATAAAGACCTTCAGGCAACTGGGCATAATTCTTTACCATATCAGCAGGACGCTGGAAATGATCTTGATTAGGGTCAGCAACAAACTCTGCCATTAATTTATCCCACTGGGGTCTAATACTCTCAATATTAATAGCATCTAATTCAGCGAAATCGGTGGTATAAAACCTAGGGCTTAAAATTGTATTTTGCAAAGCCATGTCCGTCGCCAAATTAATAGGATGGGCATCTTTAAATTCAGGCGCTAATGTGTTCATACGTCACTCCTACTATTTTTAATGGTTTCTAAATGCTGCTGCATACGATGCTTAGAAAATCTTGTGGTCGAAAAACTAACTTCATAAAGCATGGTAATTTCAAATCGTGCCATCATCTTGGTCCACCAACGTATGATTGGATTTGCTCTTAAATATGTTGCATGACCTACTACATGTCTCTTTTGACCATAAGGTAAATCAACAGGTACGTTATGTAACTGAACTGAATCGCCAGGACCTATATCTACATTCTCCAAAGTAACGTGTGCATATAGATCCTGCCAGGTGTTTGCCATATCTAATTCATAGTTCACTTTTTGTGTCATATCATTCCCTAAGAATTACTCTTCATCAAAATTGCTCTAAAGTCCTGAGCATTACCAGCACCAAATGATCTCAGTTCGATCCTGGTATTCGTTAAAGGATCTAACAAGATAATTCGTCCATCGTTATAGGCGCTTAACTCGACTGGTTCATGATCGCCTATTCCCCGAATTTTTCTCTCTCTTGTAACCGTTCTTAAAACTCCTCTGATAAATCCAGCCTCGCCTCTTATTACATCAATCACTTGATTACTTTTAGCATCGATAACCAATACTGAACCATCTTGATGGTCTTCAAATTTCAATACTTTTTTAGTGATTGGTGGGGGAAGATTTGATTTATCTTTTTCTCCACTAAAGTATTTTGTAATACTAAAACCAACAAAACTTATCAAACAGCAAATTATTGCTGCTTTTATCGTTGTTGGTATTTTGGAGAATAAGATAAAAAAGTTCATTAATATGTTCTCAAGTAAGCCCTAAATCTTTGGTTAATCCTGGAGAAAGATTCTTACCAGAAGGAAGATTACTAATGACAGATGTATCTCTTGTTAAAGTGTTTGCTTGAACTTGGTTATCTTCACACCATGCTTTTGTCAAAATTTCAGATACTGCTTTAACATCTGCCACACATCGCAACATGGGTTGTGGATGACTGTATACAAAAGGTCTCGAATGTGGCCATAAATGTATAAATGCAATTTTTGTATCAACTGAAATCTTTAAAGGAATATCACCAAATCCATCTTTTTCTTGGTGCATGTCTGCACTAACAATTGCCTTGAAAGGTAAATTAAACGTTTTAGTTAATGCAATTCCTATACGCATTACAACTCTTCTATTTGTAATCGTATAAACAGTTGTTGTAGCAGTCAAATGTGCTAAGCAATAGACTAGGCCAATACAAGTAAAACTCAAGGCCAACATCCATAACCCTGATACCACAACTGCTTTAGTTGATAAATCAGTTTGAATACCTTCAAAGACTCTATACATTGTTATAAGAACAAAATAAGCAATGATTGCTCTTATATAAAAAATATTTTTAGCAACTTTCCATGTACTAGGTGAGCCTTGCCATTCAATTTTTTCATTAGAAGGTAATTTTTCGGGCAGGCCATACTGCTCCTCTAACTCATACTCCCGCCCGTTGTTCAACTGCGTTCTCATATTAATGGCTCCATACGCTCTGGAGTGGCATATAAAGTACCCGCTCCAAAATATGCCATTATTTTTTCTTCCTCAAGCAATGTTATTTGTTCAGAAGATTTTGTTTTAGGAACATCTTTAAACTGACTTCCCAATATCGCTCTCACTAAAATTCCAGTTGGCTTCTTATCAGTAAAATTCAATGGGACAAGAACGCTATCTCCAGAATGTAATTGAACTTCAAAATAACGAATCATAGATTCCATATGATCAACCCAAGCCTCTTTAACTACACCAGCTTCTTGATAGTCGGCTCCAAAAACTTTCATGCCAATTGGATTTAAATCATTTTTATAAATCACATACTCAGGAATATTTTTTAAAGGAACAATACGTGGCTCACCATGAATACCTACATCAGGTATGTCAGCTCTTTGAGCATAAGAACCTGGTCCTACACCTGCCAATAAGGGATTGCCTGTTGGAATAAGTGGCGCACCATTCATATAATGAGCAGGTTCAGCATTTAACACCTCAGGTGCTGGAGCTTGCGCAAGAGGAGCTTCATAGACTTTTCCAAATTCAGTTTTAAAAAACTTGGATTTTGGCATCATTGTCAAACCATCTTCATTACGAATAGTTCCATAACGTTCAGTTTCTAATGGAAAACCTTCTCTTTTACTTTCTAAGGTCAAGTGATAAACAAGACCAATAAAAAATAAAATAAATAATGTGAAAATAATGGATGCAACATCCCATCCTTGTGTTATTGCGCCTATACCTGTCATAACATCCTCCTTTAAAATAGATTAACTGGGTAAGTCAGCTAATCCGAATTTTTTCTGCGGCAAATTTGTCTTAGCTCTATAAAGAACTAAAGGTCCAAGAGCTACCAAAGTAGCAAACAATAAATAAATTTCGATGTGATAAACCACTTGATAACCAACCGCAGGACTATTTAAAGCTTCTCCCAAAAATCCTTTTTGTGACATCTCAGATACAAGATCCCGAATTAATCCACCAATCGAAATTGCCAATCCTGAAGACATCGTATTCACAGCACCCCAAGCACCAATTGCCATTCCTGTTAAGCCAAGACTTTCCATTTGCATGGCAATAATTAAAGTACTTACTGAAAATAAACCAGCTCCAAAGCCAATCAAGGTTGCCCCTGATCTAAACATCAATGGAGAAGATAAGGGTTCAGCAAAAATAACAAAACAAAATGCCATTAAACCAACCAAAAGTGCAATAGAAGCAATCCGATAAGGATTCATTCCTTTTGTAAGCCATCTTGCAGCTAAGGCAAATGCTATCAAGGAGCCCATTGACATTAAGGCAGTTAACAAACTAGTTTGAGAAACACTTAGATGAAGAATCTCTCCACCATATGGTTCCAAAATAATGTCTTGCATACTAAATGAAGCAGATCCTAGTCCTAGTGTTATCAAGAAGCGTTTAACGCGACCATTAGAAGTAAATTGCTTCCAAGACTCTTTGAAGTTGGGTTCTGCATCTTTTACATTTGTTTTATGTGGCTGACGAACCTCTTGCTTCCAAAGCGCAATAATATTGAGGAAGATAGTCACACTAGCAGCTCCCTGAACAACCTGTATGAGCTGAAATTGTGAAAAAGGATTTAAGAAAAAGCTAAATACTATTCCACTAATGACCATACCAACTAGCAACATGACATACATCAAAGCTACAACTCTAGGTCTAGACTCTTCAGCCGCAATGTCCGTAGCAAGAGCCAATCCTGCAGTTTGAGTAGTTTGCATTCCTGCACCTACCAATATAAATGCCAACGCACTTGCTAAGTGACTAAACCACATTGGCCAGTGCGTATCTCCTGATAGAAGAATTAATGCAAATGGCATGATCGATAAGCCACCAAATTGTAAGAGTGTTCCTATCCAAATGTATGGCACCCTCCTCCAACCTAATACTGAACGATGATTATCAGACTTAAAACCTACTAGAGCTCTAAAAGGAGCAAAGACTAATGGTAAGGCAACCATTAAAGCAACAAGCCAAGAACTAACACCCATTTCAATAATCAATACCCTGTTGAGAGTACCAATCAGTAATGTTGCGGCCATACCTACAGTTACTTGAAATAATGACAAGCGTAATAAACGAGAAAGTGGTAAGTCCTCCGTCACAACATCTGCGAACGGCAATAACTTAGGACTAATAGAAATCCATGAGTTTTTAGAAACCCAAAATGGAATCTTCATTTCTTCGTGATCTCCATTGCTTGTGATTTATAAAAACTACTAGAAACTTTCTGCGTAAAACTGACTTCCCAACCTTGGAGATAATCATAGTTTTGTATTGCAGATCTAATGGACTCTTCTGCTATTGGTACGATGAATGGTGAACGATCTTTTTTCGGAAATAACTTTCCTACTCTAATCATTAACTCAAGTGAAAAATTACTAGGCGCAAATGTAAATATAATTTTTTCTTGCGTATTCTCAGCAAGTTTTCCAAGCACTATCATTGCATCTGCACATTGATAGTGAATGACTGAATCCATGCAAACAACATAATCAAAATATCCAAATTCTTGACTCAGCATATCGCCAGAATAAAACTCTACATTCCTACTGATTAGGGGATCTATTCTTTCTTTAGCTAAGGCTATCAAAGTTGGGGATAAATCAACCGCGATAACATGCGCACCACGCTTAGCAAGCTCAGTGGTTAAAGCACCTGTTCCACATCCAGCATCTAAAACTCTTTTTCCGGATAAATTAAGCGGCAATCTACTCAATAGAATATTACGCATTGCGTCACGTCCTGCCCTAACAGTAGCTCTAATTCCACTAACCGGAGCATCCGATGTGAGTTTTTCCCAAGCCTTGACCGCAGTACGATCAAAGTACTCCTCTAGTTCACTGCGCTTTTTTTCATATTGAATTGTTGTCATTAATCGAATCCTAATAAATCAAATATTTCACGATCCTTCAAACTATCAGCCTCAATAGGTGGAAGCTCCTCAAGTAATGAAGCTGCAAGTCTTAGATATTCGTTTTGAACAGCTTCTATTTCAGGAGAGGATTCCATTTCAAAAATCGTGCACTTCTTTAAGCGACTACGGCGAATAGCATCTAAATCTGGGAAATGCGCCATGGTCTTAAGACCAACTTTTTCGTTAAATTTATCAATTTGGTCAGTACCTGCACTGCGATTAGCAATAACACCACCTAAGCGTACGTCGTAGTTTTTAGCTTTTGCAGAGATAGCCTGAACAATACGATTCATCGCAAAAATCGAATCAAAATCATTGGCAGTAACGATTAAGGCACGATCAGCGTGTTGTAATGGTGCTGCAAAACCTCCACACACTACATCACCCAAAACATCAAAAATAACAACATCGGTATCTTCTAAAAGATGATGTTCTTTTAATAACTTAACTGTTTGTCCAACAACATAACCCCCACATCCTGTTCCAGCTGGAGGTCCACCTGCCTCAACACACATGACACCGTTGTAGCCTTCATAAACAAAATCTTCGATTTTTAACTCTTCAGCATGAAAGTCCACTGTTTCTAAAATATCGATAACGGTTGGAACTAACTTACCTGTCAAGGTAAAAGTCGAATCATGCTATGGATCACATCCAATTTGTAAAACGCGTTTTCCTAATTTTGAAAATGCCGCAGATAAATTAGAGGATGTGGTGCTTTTACCAATGCCACCTTTTCCATAAATCGCAAATACTTTGGCGTTTCCAATTTTTAAATTAGGGTCTAAATGCACCTGAACACTTCCATCTCCATCTGGAGGTTTAGAAGAGGTTAATACTGAGATTGGAACGGAAACTGAATTCATGAAATAGCTACTCCTTGGTATACGCCTTCGAGTCGGTCCTCTAACTCGTCAGCAACTTGTTGCAATATGGCAAGATCATTTGCCGATGGTTTCCAATACTTACGTTCACTTGCTTCTATAAGTCTTTGTGCTACTTTTGCAGTTGCGTTTGGATTTAATTCGGCCAAACGTTCGCGCATTTGCTCATCTAAAACAAAGGTTTCTGTAATTTGTTGATATACCCATGGCTGAACTTGGCCAGTGGTGGCAGACCACCCAAATGTATTTGTAAGATGTGATTCGATTTGACGAACACCCTCAAACCCATGCTCTAACATTCCTTCATACCATTTTGGGTTGAGCATTCTTGTTCTTGTCTCTAGAGTGACTTGTTCATCCAAAGTGCGAATTGTGCCAGTTCCAGAAGTTTGATCGCCTATGTAAACCGGTGTTAATTCCCCACCCTTAGCAGATTGAACTGCACGACTGATTCCACCTAAAGTATCAAAATAAGTATCAATGGTGGTTACGCCAAGCTCTACTGAATCAAGGTTTTGGTAAGCCAAAGATACATCAGCAAAGATACTATTGAGTAACTCAGTCTTTTGTAATTGCGGCTTACCACTAACGCCATAGGCAAAACCTTTACGCTTTAAATAGGTATTGGACAACTCCTCTTCTTCAACCCATCGGCTGTTGTCCACCAGTAAATTAACGTTAGCACCATATGTTCCATCAGCATTACCAAAAACTCTTAAAGCTGCAGTCTCAAGATCACACCCCATTTTGGCTTGATAATCTAAAGCATGTTTTCTAACAAAGTTTTGATCTAAAGGCTCATCAGCGCTAGCTGCTAGTAAAGCAGCTTCAGCTAACAACTTAATTTGTAAAGGCATTAAATCTCTAAAAATACCTGAGATTGAAATAACAACATCGATTCTTGGACGCTCTAATTTTTCAAGTGGAATTAAACTTGCACCAACCAATCTTCCATAACTATCAAAGCGTGGCTCTGCTCCCATCAACGCTAAAACTTGTGCAATAGGTGCGCCCTCAGACTTCAAATTATCTGTTCCCCATAGCACCATTGCAATGGAACTCGGCAACTCACCACTATCACGTTGATGACGATCCAATAAAAGCTGTGCTTGTCTAGCACCATCTCTTATTGCAAATTGACTAGGTAATTTAAAAGGATCAAAGCCATGTAAATTACGTCCAGTTGGCAAAACATCCAAATTATGGAGTACATCACCACCTGGTGCTGGAGCAATATATTGACCGTCTAAGGCCTTCATCAAACCATCTAACTCACTATCTGTCTGCATCAACTGATCAGCAGACTGTAAGTCAGTAATTATTTTTAATATATTCTCGATATGAGAAATTGAATGTTCCTGAATAATTACTTGAGGAGACTTACCATCAATAATATCTTCTAAAAGAGCTTCAGAAAGTTCTAAATCAACAGCAAACTTAGCCATACTTCTTAACATATTGATTCGAGTATTTAACTTTCTCTTCGAACCAATAACATGCATACCTTCTGGAATCAATGCGTATTCATACTCAAGAAGTTGCTTACTTAAATCAAGAATTAACTGACTGATTTCTTCTTGCTGCTTACCTACCCAGCTTGTTGTCTTCGGGAGAACATCAATAGCCTGTGCTTGATCAAAGATTAAAGCACCTAGCTCTTCACGCTCTTTTACATTTGCTGCATTATTTTTCTCAACCGGTAAAGAGCGATATCTATCAATGCTAGCCTTTAAATCTGCTAAACCTTTATATAAGCCAGCTTGCCCAATCGGCGGGGTTAAATAACTAATTAAGGTTGCACCTGAACGTCTCTTTGCAATGACGCCTTCAGATGGATTATTAGATGCGTACAGATATAAATTTGGTAAATCTTTAATTAAGCGATCTGGCCAGCAACTTCCTGATAAACCAGTTTGCTTACCTGGCATAAATTCAAGCGCTCCATGAGTGCCAAAATGTAATGCGACATGTGCTCCAAAATCTTCTCTTAAATAACGATAATAAGCAGAAAAAGCGTGTGTTGGAGTGGCACCCTTTTCAAATAACAAACGCATCGGATCACCTTCATGACCAAAACTAGGTTGAACCGTTACAAGTACATTGCCAAATTGCTTACCTAATACAAAAAGATTAGATCCATCATTTAATTGCTTACCTGGAGCAGGTCCCCAATGTTGCTCAATTTCTTTTAACCAATTTTCTCTTTTAATGTGCTCCACAACAGGAATTAAATGATGAACATTGGCATCTGTATTAAAGTCCGCTGCATTGCCATGCAATAAACCATTTCTTAAATCATCTACAGAAGCAGGCATATCAATCGAGTAGCCCTCCTTCTTCATTCTTTTCATGGTTTCAAAGATAGATTCAAATACGCCTAAGTAAGCGGCGGTTCCAACATGTCCTGCATTCGGTGGGAAATTAAAAATAACTAAAGCAACTTTGCGATCCTGCACTTTAGCTTTTCTAAGTGCAATCAATTTATCTACTCTTGCAGCCAACATATCAACACGCTCAACACAAGTAAACATGTCATTAGCATTATTGTTTTCCGTAAATGTACATTGACGATGACAGCCAGTACATTTTGTTCCTGCAGGACCTGATCTACCTCCATACACCATTGGATTTGTAGCTCCATCTAGTTCAGGAATGGCGACCATCAAGGTACTCTCTACTGGCAATAATCCTCTATCTGAACCACCCCACTCAGACAAGCTTTGGAACTCTACCGGATGCGCTGCAATATAAGGGATATTCAATTGACTGAGAACTTGTTCAGCTGCCTTAGAATCATTATATGCAGGACCTCCAATAAGGGAAAATCCTGTTAGAGATACTAGCGCGTCAACGCTACTTGCGTTGTTTTTCATTAAATAAGCATCAATGGCTGGACGCGCATCCAAACTAGCAGCAAAGATAGGAAGAACTTGATAACCTCTAGCCTCTAAAGCTGCAAAAACAGCATCATAGTGTTCTGTATTACCTGCTAACACATAGGATCTTAACAATAGAACGCCAATACGCCCCTTCGCTTTCGAGTCTGGAACTAGCTTTGGTACTGAATTGATGTCTTCGCTAATTCTGCCTTTTAAGCGCGGGTGATAAACACCTAAGTCAGGATATATAACAGGCTCAACAACTTTACTTTTTGAATCTCTTAAACTAACTCTTGGACCACTGGCATATTTATGAATCAAAAACTTCACCATGTGATACATGTTCTCTTCTGAACCACCCAACCAATATTGAATAGTTAAAAAATAAGCTCTTACATCTTGTGCTGTACCAGGAATATATTTAAGTATTTTAGGTAAACGACGCAACATCTTCATTTGCGCAGCGCCACCAGTGGTATTTTTTTCTTTCTTACCACGCATTCTTTTTAACAATGCTAAAGGCCCACTAGCGGGCTGGCTCATATCAAAATTACCAATTTTTGTTAGAGGCACAACTTCAGCAGCTGACATCACACACACGATTGCATCACAATGATCTCTGCGTTTTTTTAAATCTTCTAATATTGGTAAGAAATGATCTTCCAAAAATAGCATCGTTGCCATAATGATGTCAGCAGAAGCTATATCTTTACGACACTCTTCTAACTTTTGAGAATCATTTGCCCAAGATGCAGCAGCATGAATCTTAAACTCCAAATTTGGCATTTCACGCAACAACGCATAATTTGCTTTTTGACTTGCGCTCATGAGATGGGTATCCATCGTCACCAGCACAAATTTAATTGGCGTTTTGTTAACGACTGTAATGGGCTTTTGCGTCATACAGCGTCTCCAATGTGATTAATTGCATACCTTGCTCTTGAGCAAATTTTTCTGTATTACGCCTAGCCTTGCCTCTTACGAAAAATGGAATCTTTCCAAGTTCTTTCATCGCATCTGGAGTCCACTGAGCTACATCAGAGTCTGTAGCTTTTAACCCTATTACCTCTTGCTCAGATAAGGATTGATCATGCAATTCAGGATTTTGATCTTTTGAAGATTCCAATTCGAAATACGCAGGTGCTTTGGTAACAGCGATACTAGCTGGATGGGCTCCGCCAACATGACCTAAATGAGAAGCCGGGACATTACTATTAAATTCAAAATCTTCCCTAAACATCATCAATAGATGTTCTTCAAGACCCATCATGAGCGGTTGAATCCATGTATCAAAAAGTACATTGGCTCCTTCGAATCCCATTTGTGGCGCATATCTTGCTGGAAAGTCTTGAACATGAACAGGTGCAGAAATAACAGCACATGGAACACCAAGCCTTTTTGAAATATGCCTCTCCATTTGAGTTCCAAGAACCAAATCAGGTGATAGCTCAGTTACTTTATCTTCAACCTCAAGGTAGTCATCTGTGATTAAAGCCTCTAGTCCATATCCTTTTGCAGCCTCTCGAACATCTTTTGCAAATTCTCTAGAGTAAGTGCCCATACCGACAACTTCAAATCCCATCTCGTCTCTGGAAATTCTTGCTGCCGCAATCACGTGAGTGGCATCACCAAAAATAAAAACTCTCTTACCTGTCAAATAGGTGGAGTCTACTGATCTTGCATACCAAGAAGAATTCGACTTTATGGTTCCTAATATTGTCTCTTCTGATATTCCTGCAATCGCTCCCACTTCTCTTATGAAATCGATGGTTGCATTAACACCAATAGGTACCGTTTTTGTATAAGGCTGACCAAACATTCTTGACAACCAAGAGGCTGTCGTTTGAGCAATTTCAGGATAGAGCACAACATTAAAGTCGGCTTGAGGAATTTTTACAATATCAAGAGGACTTGCGCTTTGAGGAGCTACAACATTTATTTCAATACCAAGAGAAATGAGTAATTTTGTTATTTCTTTGATGTCATCCCTATGTCTAAAACCTAATGCTGTAGGTCCTAAAATATTACAAGTAAACTTTTTACCATCTTGCAACTTTTGCTGACGTTGCTGAATATGAGTTGCAGCAGGTATTTTTGTGTCAGCGACGGTAAGATGTCGAACAATCTGATAAAAAGTTTCTGATGCGCCCCAATTTTCTTTCTTTTGATAAGAAGGTAACTCCAGAGGTATTACTGGAATTGGTAAATTAAGAGCTTTACTCAGTCCACCTGGATCATCTTGTATCAACTCAGCTGTACAAGAGGCTCCAACTATCATGGCTTGTGGCAAGAAACGATCATAAGATTCTTTTGCAGCATTTTTAAATAAAGATGCAGTATCTCCACCTAAGTCTCTTGCTTGAAATGTTGTATAGGTTACGGGTGGTCTTTTTGGTAACCTTTCAATCATTGTGAAAAGTAAATCAGCGTAGGTATCTCCCTGCGGAGCATGAAGGACATAATGCAATTGGTTCATTGCTGTTGCAACTCTCATCGCACCTACATGAGGTGGTCCTTCGTAAGTCCACAAGGTTAATTGCATATCACCTCCTGGTGAAACTTTAGTTTCTCTTTACGACGCAAAGGTCTAGCAAATAATTCAGCTAAATCTGCTGCTTGATCAAACCCATGAATAGGACTAAAGACTAGCTCTATTGCCCACTTGGTAGTTAAGCCTTTTGCTTCAAGAGGATTCGCAAGGCCAAGGCCGCAAACAACCATATCTGGATTTATTTCTGCTAAACGATCCAATTGCTTTTCTACATCCTGCCCCTCAGACAAAGTGATATCACTTGGCAATAATTCGAGCTCTTTTTGCAATATTTGTTGATGTAAATATGGAGTTCCTACTTCAGTGAGCTGCATTCCTAGCTCACGTTGCAAGAACCTAGCAAGTGGTATTTCTAATTGAGAATCTGGGAAAAAGAAAATCTTTTTGTTTTGTAAATTTTCTCTAAGCGGTATGAGAGATTTTTCAGCACGGGCTTGTAAAGGTGAGATGACTTTTTCAAAGTGATCTTGATTTACCCCCATTGCATTGGCAATAGTTGAAAGCCACATCGTGGTTCCCTCAACTCCAAATGGAAATTGAGAAACTAATAATTTTGCACCTCTTGATTCAAGAGAACGTGTGGTATCTCCAAGAAATGGCTGAGCTAATATAAATTGTGTATTAGG
>DAIQPR010000221.1:0-2670 GCA_036787315.1 Polynucleobacter sp.
TATTCGTTTCTATTATGGAACTATTTTGCAACAAAGATTGCATTTCAAATGTTAAATAAGCATCCGATAAATTTAAAATGATATCTTTAATATTTAATAATTGAATGTCTCCATTACGCCTCACAGTTTTATCACTCTGAAGACTATAAGACCCATAATATGCCTGCTCCATACGAGCATCCATTAAAAGGTGAATCAGTTTTTGCGGCGAGATCTCATTTTTTACAATGTATAAATGGTTCGCTAACATTCCATCTAAACTAGATACTGGCACTAAAGGAATTTTCCTTGCAAAAGCCAATCCCTGAGCAACTCCAATACCTAGTCTTATTCCAGTAAATGATCCTGGACCAATGGAAACTGCTATGGCTTCTATATCACTCCACTTTACTGAACTTTCTGACATTAAATCATTAATCCAAGGAAGGATAAATTGACTCGCCTTGTTATCAATCTTTTCATGCCTTGAAAAGTAATGTTCTTCTGAAAAATAAATAGCCACCGAACACCATTGTGTAGATGTTTCGATGGCTAGTATTGGCATTCTTTCAATACCAATCAATGCAGGCTTTAGATTTCTTCGTAAAGAGGTAATGTTAGGAACTCTTCAAAATTTTCACCAGTAGACATTTGGTCAAAAATTTCAGCGGCGCGATTCCAGTGTCCGACAGCACCAGAATTGCTAACCTTTACAAGCTCTTCTTTAATAAATCCCTTTACCATATCCGCAGTCACTTTGCGTCCGTCATCCAAAACACCCTTTGGAGATCTAATCCACTGCCATACTTGTGATCTACTGATTTCAGCAGTTGCAGCATCTTCCATTAAATTATGAATTGGAACACAACCATTACCGGCTAACCAAGCACCTAAGTAATGAATACCAACGTTAATATTCATTCTTAAGCCAGCTTCTGTAATAGGAGTTTCTGGTTGGAAATTCAACAAATCTGATCCTTTAACAGAAACTTCAGGCTTTTGCTTTTCAAATTGGTTTAATTTATCACCAAGGACCTTTTTAAACTCAATCATAGCTGGCTCTACAAGCCCAGGGTGTGCAACCCAACCACCATCGTAACCATCTTCAGCATCACGCCTTTTATCAGCAATGATACCTGCCATAGCAATGGCATTCTTTTCGGGATCATTTTTGATAGGAATCAAGGCACTCATACCACCGATTGCTGGAGCTCCACGATGATGACAAGTTTTCAAAAGTAATAATGCATAGGCTCTCATAAATGGAGCAGTCATCGTTACCTTTGCACGATCTGCTAAACAGAAATTCTTGTCGACCTTGAATTTTTTAATGCATGAAAAAATATAATCCCAACGTCCAGCATTTAATCCAGCGCTATGCTCTCTTAATTCATAGAGAATTTCATCCATTTCGAATGCAGCTAATATAGTTTCAATGAGAACAGTTGCTTTAATTGTCCCTTGTGGCAAGCCCAATTCATTTTGTGCCATTACAAAAATATCATTCCATAAGCGGGCTTCATGATGGCTTTCCATTTTAGGAAGATAAAAATATGGGCCAGCGCCACGTGCTAGCAGTTCTTTAGCGTTGTGGAATAGAAATAAGGCAAAATCAAAAATACCACCAGAAATTCTCTTACCATCTATCGTTACATGCTTTTCTTCTAAGTGCCACCCTCTTGGGCGAACTTGTAAAACCGCCACTTTTTCATTAAGTGTATAAGTTTTACCATTTTGCTCAAATCTTAATTCTTTTTTAATTGCACTTCTAAGGTTAATTTGACCCTGAATTTGGTTATTCCAATTTGGACTGTTTGAGTCTTCAAAATCAGTCATGTAAGAATCTGCGCCAGAGTTATATGCATTAATAACCATTTTGGCATCAACTGGACCGGTTATTTCTACTCTACGGCAATATAAAGCCTCAGGAATAGGTGCAATTTTCCAATCACCCTCACGAATCGCTTTCGTTTCTGGAAGGAAGTCTGGTAACTCACCAGCATCTAAACGTTTTGTTCTTTCAACTCGAACTTGGAGCAACTCTTGGCGACGAGATTCAAATGCCCTATGAAGCTTTGCTACAAACGCTAAAGCTTCTGGGGTTAAAACAGTTGCAAATTCTGGGGTAATTTCGGCATGAATTTCCATACCTTGTGGCAAATTAGACATTCTTTCTCCTAGGAATCAATTAAATGTAATCCCTAATTATGCCAAAAACTAGTCGCGAATGATAAATTTGAAGTAATTATTCTAAATATTCGCCTGATCAATAACGTCTTGAGGTGCTTGAACTAGTTCAATAAGTACTCCAAATCCTGATATTGGAAACTCATCATTACTTTTTGGATGAATAAAAATAATATTGTGCCCATCACCACCCTTTCTGATGCCGCCAGGTGCAAAACGCACACCGTTGGCGCTCAACCATTCAACAGCTTTAGGAAGATCATCAATCCATAAGCCTATATGATTCAAAGGGGTCTGATGAACAGCTGGTTTTTTTTCCAAGTCTAAAGGTTGCATCAAATCAAACTCGATGGGATGGTGACCCCCACCAACAGTAAAAATATCCTCATCTACATTTTCTTTCTCAGAAATAAATGTACTTTTATAAGAAAACCCAAGCATATCCTGCCATAATTTTTTTATTTCGTTTTTGTCGCTTGCGCCAATAGCAATTTGTTGTAAGCC
>DAIQPR010000064.1:0-8046 GCA_036787315.1 Polynucleobacter sp.
ACTCAATTGAAATAAATATAAACAATGTGAGACAAATGACAAACTTTATCAAAACAGTTTTGTTGTGCCTAGTTGCCTGTTTTCAATTTTTATCTATCTCAATGAGCTCGGCACAAAATATTTCTAGTGGTGAACAGGTCTTTAACCAATGTAGGGCTTGTCATAGTACTAACAATAATACAAATGACGTTGGGCCAAACTTGTTAGGAGTTTTGAATCGTAAGATTGGTTCAATATCAGACTACAGATACTCTAAAGCGCTAAGAAACGCTAATGGAACTTGGGATAAAGAAAATCTCAACCGCTTTTTAGAGAATCCACAAGCATCTTTTCCTGGCAACAGAATGCCTTACTCAGGTATGTCGGATAAAAATGAAAGAGAAGCTTTAATAGATTACCTTGCAACATTAAAACCTTAACAAGGAGTTTTTATGAAAAAAAATCCAGGGGATCGTAGGCAATTTCTTAAAGGTGCTTTAGTAGGAACCTCTGTTGCAATTTCTTCATCTATGCATCCCAATGCTAATGCCGCAGAAGATAAATCAAGTTCTCAACAAGATAATCAAGCATACCTTTTTTTCAATCTTTCTGAACAAGAATTCATTGAAAGAATTGTCAATCATATGATCCCAAAAGATGATTTAAGTCCTCAAGGAACAGATATAGGTATTCAATATTACATTGATCATGCTCTGGCAAGTGGCTGGGGTAAAGGTGAGCGCTTATATCAATCAGGTCCTTGGAAAAAAGGTTTGCCAACACAAGGTTATCAATTACCGCTCACTCCTTCAGATTTATATCGGGTGTCAATCGAACAATCCAATCTATATTCCATCAAAAAATATGGAACTAAAGTATCTAAACTCAAAAGTGATCAATTAGAAGAGTTTCTAATTGATCTTAAAGATGCAAAGGTAAATTTTCCATCAGGCCCCCAAAGCAGTATATTTTTCTCGATGCTTTATCAAAATGTTATGGAGGGCATGTTTGCTGATCCAATCTATGGTGGCAATAAAGATAAAGCTGGCTGGAAACTAGTTGGATTTCCTGGAGCTGTTGCAACTCACTCTCTCAATGTTGAAAAATATTTTGACAAAAAATTTGTAGCTCCTGTATTTAGCATTTCAGATCTGAGCTAGGAGAACCAACATGGCAACTAAATTAAAAGAAGTTGATGTTGTAATTGTCGGCCTAGGCTGGACTGGTGGAATCCTTGCAAAGGAACTGTCTGAAACAGGACTATCAGTTCTTGCTCTCGAAAGAGGAGACTTTAAAAATGCTGCGGATGATTATTCACTCCCCAATATTCGTGATGAACTGCGCTATGTCATTCGACAAGAGTTAATGCAAAATGCTTCAAGGGATACTCTTACAGCGAGAAATAATCCTAGCCAAGAAGCCCTTCCAATTCGCAGACTTGGATCATTTTTACCTGGAGAGGGAGTCGGAGGCTCAGCAATCCATTGGAGCGGTGGAACTTGGCGTTGGACAGACATGGACTTTAAAATACGCTCTCTCTATGAAGAGCGCTATGGGAAAAAATTTATTCCATCAGATATGACGATCCAGGATTGGGGAATTACATATTCTGAACTTGAACCTTATTACGATAAATTTGAAAAAGTTGCCGGCGTCTCAGGTAAAGCTGGAAACATTAATGGCAGCATTCAAAATGGTGGAAATCCTTTTGAAGCTCCAAGGAAAAATGAATACCCTCTGCCACCTTTAAAAACGATTCTTTCTGCAAAAATATTTGAAGATTGTTCAAAGAACCTTGGATACCATCCATTTCCTCGACCCTCTGCAAATGCGTCACAACCCTACACCAATCCAGATGGTTCTCATTTTGGAGCATGCCAGTATTGTGGTTATTGCCAACGCTTTGGTTGCGAGGCAAATGCAAAAGGAGGTCCTCAAATGACTGTAATTCCTATTGCAATGACTAAACCTAATTTTGAATTAAGAACTAACTCTTGGGTTACCAAAATTAATAAGGACTCCTCTGGTAAAAAAGTTACTGGAGTTACATATACAAACCTCAAGACTGGGGAAGAGTTTGAACAACCTGCTAGCCTTGTTTTAATGTGTGCTTTTGCCTTTAATAATGTGCACTTAATGCTGTTATCTCAGATTGGCAAACCATATGACCCAGTAACCGGTAAAGGTATTATCGGTAAAAATTATGCCTACGATACCGGCGTAGGTGCAGAACTTTTCTTTGAAGGTCGTAACTTTAATCCTTTTATTAATGCCGGCGGAACCAACACAGTGATTGATGATTTTCATGGTGATTGGAACTTTGATAGGACAGAGCCAGGCTTTGTAGGAGGTTATATCGTTTCAGCGGGTCATAACACTAGCCTGCCCATAGGTTACAGACCAGTACCAAGGGGAACCCCAATGTGGGGTAGTAAGTGGAAGTCAGAAACTGCCAAATGGTATCAAACTTCTATGGGTATCTCGACACGCTCTGGAGTATTACCCCATAAACATAATTTTTATGATCTAGACCCGACCTACAAGAATGCGTTCGGACAACCACTAATGCGTCTAACTTTTGACTATCACGAGAATGAACTAAAGCTTGATACTCATGGAGCTAAAGTCATTAATCAAATGATAAAAACTTTAAACCCAACTAAAGCTTCAACAGCAAATGCTGTTAAGCGTTCTTGGAATATAGTTCCCTATCAAAGCACTCACAGTACTGGAGGAACAATTATGGGAACTTCACCAAGTAATAGCGCTGTTAATAAATATCAACAAAGCTGGGACTGTCCAAATTTATTTATCCTAGGCGCAAGTGTGTTTGTTCACAATAGTGCTTACCAACCAACGGGTCTGGTAGGTGCCTTAGCTTATTGGACAGCTGATGCAATCAAGAATAAATATTTAAAGAACCCTGGAAAACATTTAGTTTGAAAATTTAAACCTTATAAGACTTCTTCAGTCTTATAAGGTTATGTAGTGAATATCAATTCACATAAAGCTTTTATTAAACTTAATTTTTAAACTGCTTAGCAAGTTTTGCGATTCTTTCTCCATAGAGTCTTGCTGTTTCAATATCACCTGGATTTACTTCATCAGCACTTGCGTCAGATGGAGTTTGCATCATTGCACCAGCAAATGAACCCACGTAGTTAACATCATTTCTGTTTGCTGATTTTGCATTAGATGGCATTAAGCCAGTACCAACCCAAATCCCAGAATGTTGCATCGCCAAGGTAATAAAGTAATGAATTGAAGAATGTTTATCACCATTCATCGTTGCTGAATTAGTAAATCCACCAAAAACCTTATCTTTCCATTGTTGAGAAAACCATGGCTTTGAGCTTGCATCAGCAAATTTTTTAAATTGCCAACTAACAGAACCCATATAGGTTGGTGATCCAAAAATAATTGCATCAGCATCGTTTAATGTAGCCCACTGATCATCTGTTAAATTTCCCTCAGCATCTATTGCTACTAGAGTTCCATTTGCCCCTTTCGCAACAGCCTCTGCTTGTTTAAAGGTATGGCCATAACCACTATGAAATACTACAGCTACTTTAGTCATTACATTCTCCATTTTCAATTGAAATTACTGAACTTCTTTTTTGCTATCAAGGCTAAATTTTCCAGCTCCTGATGAGGCTAAAACTAATAAACCACCAATAACAGCAATATTCTTAAAGAAGAGTAATTGGGTGACAAATGCTTGATCAGCTGGAACGCTCCAATATGGGTGACCAACAATTGATGCTGCTAATGTAAATACAGCAATAACGAAAGCTACAATTCTGGTTTGGTATCCAACTAATAAAGCAATTCCACCAAGAAGTTCAACCACAATCGCCACAACGACCGCTAGACTTGGAGTAACCATCCCGAGTGATGTGAAATATCCAACCGTTCCCTGAAAGTTAGTTAACTTACTAAATCCAGCTGGCAAAAATAATGCCACGATTAAAATACGGCCAATTAAATTTAATACATTTTGATACTTGTTCATACAATTTCCTTTTCTGATTAATTAAACACTGCTTTAACTTTTTGTAATACCCCTACTGCTTTCTCTAAATCTTCCTTATTTAACTTGGCAAAAGCTTTTCCTAAATATTCCACATGCTCCGGAAATGCTTTGTGAAAAAGCTTCTCGCCAGTTTTGGTAAGTCCAATTTTGTAACTACGTCCATCCTCTTCATTTGGGATTTTGATAATTAAGCCCTTCGCCTCCATCCTTTCTAAGACACCAGTCATGGTGCCCTTCAAAATCAATGTCTTCTCCCCTAGCTCCTTACATGTCATCGGGGGCTGATTTCCTAAAGTGGCCAAAATATCAAACTGAGTCATCGTTAAGCCCATCTTCTTCACGTGGTCTGTGGAGTAAGCCTCAAAGGTTTGATAGGTTGTTGCCAATTCTTTAATTAATGTCAGGTAATTCATAAAATTCCTTAATTAGTTCGTATGCGTACTATTTTAGTACGAATGCGTACTAATTGCAAATGCCTAAAAAAATTAAGGTTATTTATTTTTTGGAAATAAGGTGAAAGGAGGCAATAAGAACTTATTGCCTAGGCTAAATGCTTAAAAATTAAATTAAAGCTGAATTTTTCCAGTTGCAATATCCCACCCAATTTGGGCTATAGGACCTGCTTTTTGACCTGTTTCAAATGCATCTTTCGCGGCAGCTGTTCCCTGCTTCGCTCTATTTGCAATGCCATAAAGAATACCTGCAATCCTGAAGAAATTATAGGCAAGATAAAAAATTGGATTCTCAACTTTGCAATGATTGTTTCTCTCATACATCTCAATATATTGATTCAAACTTGGAATACCTAATTCATTTAAATCAACTCCACCAATTCCTCTCCATAATGAATATGGAATCTTCCATCCCATACAGTTGTAAAAGAAATCAGAAGTCGAATCTCCCAATGTCGACAACTCCCAATCGAGAACAGCTACAACCTCGTTTTTATTCGGATGAAAAATTAAATTGTCCAAACGATAATCGCCATGCACGATGGAAACAGTCTCTTTTTGTGGGATATGTTGAGGTAACCAATCAATCAAATTTTTCATGGCATCATTGATTTGAACTTCGCCCTCAAGAGATTGTTTAGACCATCGATTAATCTGTCTAGAAAAGTAATTACCACTTTTGCCATAATCAGATAAACCAATCGATGCAAAATCAACTTGATGCAAAGCTGAAATAACACGATTCATCTCCGCATATATTTCAGCACGCTCGGATTTGGAAGACTCTGGTAAGGTTTGATCAACCAAAACTCTTCCAGAAATATATTCCATCAAATAAAATTCTGCTCCAATAATCTCTGTATCTTTGTTATATAGGTACATTTTTGGAACAGGTACATTGCTTGAAAATAAGGCATGCATCACACGATACTCTCGATCAATCGCATGAGCAGATGCTAGCAACTGACCAAATGGCTTTCTGCGCATGACAAACTGCGCATCTTTATCCTGTATTAAATATGTAGGATTAGATTGTCCACCTGATAAAGGTTTGATTTCATAATTAGTACTATGAATCAAACCCTCTTGTTTTAAGTATTGGCCTAATTTATCTTTTTGTTCTTGATCTAACATAGTTTTGCTTATTACAGTGAACTTACCAAATGTCCAGAATCAACAACTAGACATGATCCAGACATTGCTTTTCCTGCATCAGAAGACAATAAGAGTAGCGGGCCATTTAAATCATCTAACTCCCCAAATCTACGCGTAGGTATTCTGGAGCGTAATTTATCACCTAACTCACTCGATAAAAATTCCCTATTTAAGTCAGTAACAATATATCCAGGCAAAATAGCATTAATACGAATTCCATACCTTGCTAACTCAAGTGCCATGACCTTAGTCGCTTGAATCACACCTGCTTTAGAAATAGCGTAAGGTGCAACACCGCCGGCAACGCGCTCACCCAAAATAGAGGCAATATTCACAATACTTCCACTTATTTTGTTCTCACGCATTCTTCGCGCAGCTTCAGTAGCAACAAGCCACATTCCTTTTAAATTTGTATCCATCACAAAATCAAAATCTTCTTCAGTTTGATCTAATAATGGTTTTGTCACTGAAACTCCAGCGTTATTAATCAGAACGTCAATATTCGCTATCGATTGAATTGCATCAAAACAATTTTTTACACTTTGTTGATTGGTAACATCCATTTCAACGGCAAAAGCTTTTTTACCAAGTTGCTCTAGTTCATGAACAATCTCTTGTAATTTATCAATACGCCTAGCCGCCAAAATAACTGTTGCCCCAGCCTGAGATAAAACTCTTGCGAAATGCTGTCCTAGACCACTAGATGCTCCTGTTATAAGAACAGTTTTTTGCTCTAAAGAAAATAATGTATTCATATGATTAGCTAATTTTTTAATGTTTAGGTAAGGCTAAAATTTTTCTTGCCATACTCCAACGATGAACTTCACTTGGACCATCATAAATTCTAAAAGCACGCATATCATTAAATATCTTCATGACGATCGTCTCAGAAGTTACTCCCTGTCCACCTAAAATCTGCACACATCGATCGACCACACGCCACTCTGCCTCTGAACATATTGTTTTTGCTCTGCTAGATTCAAAATTACCCTTCTCACCTTGATCGAGCAACCAAGCAGTATGCCAAATGTGTAATCTTGCAGTATGAATATCCATGTCATTATCTGCCAACATGAAACCAACTCCTTCATGCTGGCCAAGAGGAACGCCAAATGCATAACGTGTTCTGGCATAGTTCGTGGCAACATCATGCGCACGCTCTGCTTGTCCAAGCCATCTCATACAATGCGTCAAACGTGCTGGGGCTAAGCGAATTTGAGCATAGCGAAAACCTTTACCCAACTCACCTAAAACGTCTTTTGATGAAACTCTTAAATCTTTAAACTCAACAACACCATGACCACCGGTGAAACATGAATCCATTGCATGCATTTGACGAGTCACCTGAATTTCTGGACGATCCATATCGGATAAAAACATCGTCGCTGTGCCATCCTCAAGCTTAGCCATAATGATGGCAAATGCAGCACCAGTAGCGCCAGTAATAAACCATTTTTTACCGTTAATAATGTAATCATCACCATCACGAATTGCCGTGGTCATGAGCATAGAAGGATCTGCACCAGCTCCAGGAGCAGGCTCAGTCATTGCAAAACATGATCTGATTTTGCCCTGTACTAAAGGCTTTAACCAGCGCTCTTTCTGTTCAGCATTGGCTACAACTTCCATCAAATGAATGTTGCCCTCATCTGGAGCATGGATATTCATGGCAGTTGGTCCAAGTGTTGAATACCCAGCTTCAACAAAAGTAATTGCCTTTTCAACATGCGTTAATCCAAGACCACCTAATTCTTTAGAGGCATGAGGTGTTAGTAAACCTGCAGCTCTTGCTTTTTCTATCAATTCTTTACGTAACTCTTCATGTGGTCCATGAGAATCTTGTCGTGGATCGTTCTCATAAGGGATGATTTGTTCGCGAATAAAAGTTCGAACTTTTTGTTGTAATTGGAGTAATTCTGGGGAAAGTGAAAAATTCATATATTTAAACCATTAACCAAACTAAAAAAGAAAGCGTAAAAATAGAAGCTATTGTTGTGATTAATACTACTTGAGAAATCACTCTTCCGTCAGCCTCGTAGTATTGTGCCATCATAAATGGTCCTGTTCCAGTCGGCAAAGCACTAATCAATACAGATGCTTTTATCCAATATGGTGATAAATCAAGAACATATCGCGCAATTAACCATGTAAGTATAGGCTGAAGAATGAGTTTTGTAATGACTAATAGAGATAATCCACTAGCTTTACCATTGCTTTTTTGAGCTAAAAATAGTCCCATAGCTATTAATGCACAGGGGCTTGCTGACGCTCCAAGAAATAAAAAAACCTGCCTTATAGGCTGATACAAGCCTAGGCCTGTAAAAGACCAAATTAAACCTAAGATTGGAGAAATAATTAATGGATTTTTCCCCAGGGCTTTGAGAATGGTAAAAAGTATCTCATACCATTTTTTTTCTGAATGACTTT
>DAIQPR010000064.1:8146-11962 GCA_036787315.1 Polynucleobacter sp.
AGGGCTTTGAGAATGGTAAAAAGTATCTCATACCATTTTTTTTCTGAATGACTTTTACCCTCTATAAATGCTACTGAAATACTAAATAATCCACATACCACAACTAAAGTACCAATTAAGGGGGCAGCAACTGCTTTATTTCCTAAAGCTAATATACATAATGGTAAGCCCATATATCCACAATTTGCATATGATGCACTCAATCCATCAAAGCTTGCGATAGTAATGTTGCCAGTTCTTTTGTACTGAACCATTAATACACATAAAAAAGTAGTGAATGCACCCATGGCAAATGCAATAGTAAATCCCCAAATACCTGGATCACTATCAAATGGATTATTTGTTGTAAATTCAAATAACTGCGCAGGTAAAGCTAACCAAACCACATATCGATTCAACTCATGCGTTGTGGATTCATTAAATACACCATATTTTCTACCAGCATATCCAATTAAGATAATGGCAAATATTGGGAATATTACATTGAATACGATTAACAAAAGATACTCTTTTAAAGATTAGTTTTCGAGCTTTGATTCTTGAAAAATGGCTTGATATTTTTCTCTTAGAACACGATGCAATATTTTTCCAGTTGCATTTCTTGGCATTTCATTCTCTGAGATTTGAATCACCTTACGAGGTGTTTTAAAACTGGCTAAATATTTCTTACACCAAATCTGAATTTCTTTTTCTGAAACAGTTTCTCCATTATGAGTAACAATTAGTGCAATGACCGATTCTCCCCACTTTTGATCCGGTACACCCACAACCGCAACATCCTTGACCTTTGGATTTGCTCCAATAACATTTTCAAGCTCTGATGGATATATATTTTCCCCACCAGAAATAATCATGTTACTCTTTCGATCGACCAAATAGACAAACCCTTCAGAATCTCTTCTTGCCATATCTCCTACTGAACACCACTTGTCTTGAAATGCTTCTTTTGTTTTTTCTACATTCTTCCAATATCCATCAAAGGCGTAAGATGTCCTTGAGAAAAGTTCTCCAACCTCACCGTCTAGCACTTCCTCTCTATTTTCATTTAATATTCTAATTGCACCTGAACCAACCCATTCTCTACCGACTGATCCTAATTTTTCTAACTGTTCATCAGGTCTTAATAGAGTTACCCATCCAGCTTCAGTAGATCCATAAAGCTCAAATAATTTTGAATTTTTAAAATAATCCAAAATTGCTAGCTTTGTATCTCTTCTTGCAGGTGCAGAAGAAATCAATAATTTTGAGATGCTGCTAACGTCATACTTTACTTTTATCTCTTCGGATAATCCTAACATCATGATGTAATGAGTTGGCACTAAAGATGTAAATGTAATTTTTTCGTGGGCAAATGTCCTCAATAAGTCTTCAGGGTCAAAACTTTGCTTATCTGAAATATTTATTGTTCCGCCAATATACAAAAATGTAATCATGAAATATAAGGAATTTGCATGGCACATTGGCATCACTAATAGTGCAGTATCCTTATCTTTAAATTCAAATTCTAATGATGTTGCCAAAGCAATCATCATATTCCCAGCATGGCTTCTGATTGCACCTTTTGGTTTGCCAGTCGTTCCAGATGTATACATCAATGCAAATATGTCTTCGCCTTCTATTTTTTCAAACTCTGTTGGGCTTAATGTATTTGAATTTTTAAGCGCGTTCTCATAATTAGAGGCATTTAATTGTTGTTCATCATTACCGATTACAAAAATTATCTTATCTAATATTTCATTTTTTAAAGCTTCTAATTTTTCAGAGAGACTATCTTGCACAATGATAGCTTTAGCCTCAGAATGTTCCAAAATATAAGCAATTTCTGTTGAGCTTAGTCTAAAGTTAATTGGTACAACGACTAATCCTGCCCGTGCAAGACCCACATAGATTTCTACCCATTCCGCTCTGTTGTAGGCTAATACACAAACCTGATCCCCCTTTTTTAATCCCCTAGAGATCATGGCAAAAGCAAGTTGGGATGCTCTCAAATTTAATTGTTGATATGAAAAAGTATTGACCGAGTCCCGAACTGCAATTTGCTCAGGTTTTGTCCTGGCATGAGCCAATATGACATCAGATAGTGTTAACAAATGATTCATATAAAAATTCCAAAATTTAGATAATTGTTAAGACTATATTGTATTCTGAATTCAGTATTCAATAAGGGAAAATACTAATGAAAAAGTATTGACTTCAAGTAATACAAGCCTATAAAGTTTATTTAATGAATTCTGAATTCAATAAATTATCATTTAACCCTCAAAGGAGATTGAAATAATGACACTCAATAGACGCCAATTTATAAGTTCAACCATTGCAGTTGGAGCTGGCATGGTGAACATTAAAACTTTTGCTCAAAGCGGTGAAATCAAATTAAAGTTAGGTAATGATTTACCAGAGGCGCACTCTGTTAATGTTCGCCTAAAAGAAGCTATCGCTAATATTTCCAAAGAAACTCAAGGTAAAGTCAATATTCAACTATTTCCTAATAATCAATTAGGAAATGACTCAGATATGATGTCCCAAATTCGTTCAGGTGCATTAGAGTTGGCAACTTTCCCTGGAACAGTTATGTCGACATTAATTCCAGCGACTTCCGTAACTGGATTAGGATTCACCTTCCCAAATTACGATAAAGTTTGGCAAGCTATGGATGGTGAAGTTGGAAATCATATTCGCTCATCCATTGAAAAAATTAATCTAGTCCCTTTTCAGAATGTCTGGGATAACGGTTTCCGTCAAATCACTACAAGTACACGTCCGATTAATACTCCAGATGATCTCAAAAATTTTAAGATTCGAGTACCCGTTGTACCTCTCTGGGTTTCAATGTTTAAAGCATTAGGAGCTTCTCCAGTAAGTCTACCACTGAGCGAAGCGTATCAAGCTCTCCAATCTAAAATCGCTGACGGCCAAGAAAATCCGTTAGCACTCATCGAATCTACTAAGTTCTATGAAGTACAAAAATTCTGCTCATTAACAAATCACTCATGGGATGGTTTTTGGTTTGTTGCAAATGGAAGAAATTGGAAAAATATTCCTACTGATATTCAAAACATTATCAGTAAAAATATTAACGCAGCCGCTATCAAACAAAGAAATGACATCGTACAAACAAATTCAAATATTCAAAAAACGCTGACTACAAAAGGCTTAACTTTCAATACAGTTGACGTCGCCTCATTTAGAACAGCATTAAACAAATCTGGCTTCTATAAAGAAGCAGAAACGAAATTTGATCCAACAACTTGGTCTCTTCTTAAAAAATACGCTAATGACATTGGATAAATTGTTAAATGTTTGATTCTAATAATTCAAATAGTTCTTTGAATCCCCTTGATTTCCATGCTTCCCCAAAGTGGTGGGAAAGCATGGGAAATTTTGTTGGTAAAGCCATTTCGTATGTAGCAGCAACACTCATCACTGTAGAAATTTCTATATTACTAATTGGTGTCATTGCAAGATATTTCTTTCAATCGCCTATTGTTTGGGTAGATGAAGTTGCTTCTATATTGTTTTTGTGGCTAGCAGCATTCGGTGCCGTTGTAGCACTTCATAAAAATGAACATATGCGAATGACTAGCTTTTTGTCTAAATTATCTAATAGTACAAAATCGATAGTTGAGCCATTAACTAAATTTTCAATATTCCTATTCCTCATCCTTATTCTTTACCCGGCGGTGGAATACGCCATAGAAGAACAATTTGTTACAACACCTGGATTAGGTATTTCAAATGCATGGAGAGCAAGTGCTTTACCTGTAGGTATTGGCTTAATGGCATTTATTAGTTTCTTAAAACTTTTTGAAATCAAGA
>DAIQPR010000065.1:0-11934 GCA_036787315.1 Polynucleobacter sp.
AGGTGTTTATACCAAATAGGAGTGGCTGGCGGTGGTGTCTATAGCACATATTTATGTAATATAAGATAACTTGTAAAAGTTGTATAGAGCAAAATAATGATTAATTTAACAATATGAACGGTGTTTATATTGTTTATTTTGATGAGGCATGTATTTAATTAATCTGTGTACTATCAGATTAATTCATTTAGTTTAGGAAAAATTCGATTGAGTGAGTCAGCAAACGCAGTTCCATCGATTGAAGATAAAAATGCAACGGTTTTAGCAATCGGTGGAGAGGGCTCCACAGCAAAATCAGATGCGGGTAAAGTTCCCGTTCCTACGCTAGATTTAGCTGATAAATACCGCGATCTAAAAGAGCGTTTTTCACTACTGAATTTTCGGCAAAAGCTCCTCATTGGTATTGCCTTTTTATTGTTCATTTCTACAGTTTTAGTTGTCTCAATTACCGGGCAGAAAAAGGACGACTATAGAATTTTATTTAATAGTTTGAACCAGAATGATGGCGCAGCTATTATTGCCGCGCTGCAGCAGTTGAATGTTCCATATAAGTTTACTGAAGGTGGAGGAGCTATTATGGTTCCCGAGTCCGCTGTATACGAAACACGCTTAAAACTTGCTGGTCAAGGTCTACCGAAGGCTGGTAATGTTGGTTTTGAGTTATTAGAAAATCAAAAATTAGGTACTAGTCAATTTGTCGAACAGGTAAATTACCAGCGTGGTTTGGAAGGGGAGCTGGCAAAAAGTATTAGTTCTCTGGGGCAAGTCAAATCCGCACGAGTAATGTTAGCCATACCAAAACAAACTGCGTTTATGCGAGAGCAGGAACGACCTACGGCCTCCGTGGTTGTAACGATGCACCCTGGGAGATTTTTAGACGAGCAAGCAGTTGCTGCAATTACTAATTTAATTGGTTCTGCAGTCCCCAATATGGGGGCAAATCGCGTTACGATTATTGATTCCGAGGGGAGTTTGCTTGCTCCAAATCCACAGCGTGCAAGTGGCCTAGATTCAACACAACTGAAATATGTTGCTGAAGTGGAAGGATCTTTATCTAAGCGAGTTATCGAAATTTTAGAGCCTGTAACAGGTAAAGACAACGTTAAAGCAACTGTTACAGTTGACATGGACTTTAATGAGTTAGAAAGAACCGAGGAAACATTTGGTCGTAATTCACCACCAAACCCATCCTCTATTCGCAGTCAGCAATCTACTGAGGCAAGTACTCCTACAACCCCATCTACTGGAATCCCTGGAGCAACTACGAACCAACCTCCTGGGCAAGCGCAGGCTCCAATTAACAACGCAGCAGGTGCTGCGAATAATAATCCCCAAAATTTAAATCCTCCTCCCGGTGCTGGAACTAGCAACACATTACGGAAGGACAATACGATCAATTACGAAGTTGATAGGGCTATTCAACGTGTCAAAGGTGAAAAAGGCCAAGTTCGACGTGTTTCGGCTGCTGTTGTTCTTAACTTAAAAACGCCTCCTGGGGTGGATGCAAATGGTAAGCCCTTAAAGCCAGTGCCTTACACCAATAAAGAAATTGATGATATTAAGGGTCTTGTACGTGATGCCATTGGTTATGCAGAGAAACGAGGCGATAGTATTAGCGTTGCGAATATCGCATTTCGACCTGAAGTGCTTGAGTCTGTTCCGTTTTATCGAGAACCCGGAATTATTGCTCTAGCTAAAGAATTCTTTAAATTTGCCATCATTCTTGGTGCTTTAGCTCTTGTATTCTTCAGTGTTGTTAAGCCTCTCCTCTTTCCGAAGGTGGACGAGGAAGAAGCGCAAAACTTGGAGGATGAGTTTGACGAGAAAGTTAAGGCTGAGATGGCCTCGATGTCACCTCAGGCACGTGAACGTAAACGTATGGAGCTTGAGTTAGAGCGTGAACGTAAACGTGTTCAAGAAGAGGAAGAGCGCGCACGAATCGAAGCACAGAAGAAAGAAGAAGAAGAGAATCGTAAGCGTCAAGAGGAGTCGAAGAAAGCTGAATACGAGGAATTGGTTAAGTATGCGTATGATTACGTCACCAATGATCCAAGGGTTGTTGCTGGTTTATTTAAGCAATGGTTAAGTGAGGATGCTGCTAAGGTGATGGCTGCTAAAGATGCGGCCCCACCTCCAGCAGCGTAATTCAATAAAGGATATTCATAATGGCTGAAGAAGATCAGGAAGAAGCCCCACGACAACTATCGATTGCTGAAGCCTTAAAAGAGGGTGTTAAGAACGCCTCTCAAGGAGGTATGCAGACCTACGAGGACTTAGATGGAGCATCTAAGGCTGCTGTGGTTCTTTTAGCGGTTGGTGCGGAAGCTGGAGCAGAAGTACTTCGCCAAATGACACCAATGGAAGTACAAAAGCTTTCTGGGAAGATGGCTGTTGTTCGTTCATTGAGTAGAGATTTGGTTTTGGATGTTCTTCGAGAGTTCCGAGATGTGACATCCAATAATGCTCAAGTTGCATTTGATACAGATTCTTTTATGCAGAACATGTTAACCAAAGCCATGGGTGCTGAGGGAGCATCTGACTTGTTGGGGCGTTTAGAGTCTACTCTTGATATGTCAGGGATTGAGACTTTAAAGAGGATGGAGTCGGATGTTCTTTATGAAATGATTAAGGCTGAGCATCCTCAAATTATTGCGACGGTATTGGTGTTCTTAGAGGCTCCGCAAGCCGCTGCGGTATCCAAGTTATTTCCAGATGATTTAAGAAATGAGCTAATGCTGCGTGTGGCTTTGTTAGAAAAAGTACAACCTGCAGCCCTCAAAGAGTTAAATGAGGTTATGTCACGGTCAGTGGGACCAGATGCTGACTTCAGAAGAAGTTCAGTTGGTGGGGTTGTGCCTACAGCTGAGATTTTAAATATGCTGTCAGGCGGTTTGGATCAGCTTGCACTCGATAAGATTAGATCATATGACCCTGAGCTAGCTGAAGCGATCATTGAAAAAATGTTTGTATTTGAAGACTTTATTGAAATCGAAGATCGTTCTTTACAAACTTTACTCCTAGAAGTTACGCAAGACTCATTAGTCATCGCTCTTAAAGGCGCCAGTCCTAAATTACGTGAAAAAATATATCGGAATATGGCTAAAAGGGCTGCAGATAGTGTTCGTGAGGATCTTGAAACACGGCCTCCTGTTAAGATTCAAGAAGTTGAAGAGCAGCAAAAAGATATCATACGAATTGCTAGAGCCTTGTCTGCTGAAGGTCGAATGCAGATGGAACGTGGCAAACAAGCTGATTCTTTCCTCTAAAGAATGGACCGATAAGACATGTCTGCTTTCGAAGAGCCAGATGATGAGCAGTTGTTAACAAAATGGCAACCACCATCTTTTGATCCTCCCAAGCCACCCAAAAAACCTAAAGCTCCACCTATTCAATACCCAACAGTTGAGGAGGTTGAGCAGATTAGAGCGTCAGCTCGTCAGGATGCTTATGATGTTGGCTTGTCGGAAGGATTTAGCAAAGGCAGAACGGATGGGTTTGAACAGGGACAAAAAGAAGGTTATCAAGTTGGCTATCAGCAAGGCTACACTGATGCAGAGGGTGAAACTAGACGCTTACATCATGCGTTAGATCAATTGCTAAAAGCAATTGATGGTATGCCAGAAGCAATTGCAGAACCGATGGTTGATTTATCTTATAGCATTGCAATGCGTGTAGCTGCCAATGAACGTATGACGCGAGGGCCATTTGTAACTGCGGTTCAAGATGCCTTGATGCGTTTACCAAGACCTGGATCAAGTTTGTTTTTAAGAATTCGGGATGCAGAAAAAGAGGTTTGGGAAAAATTGGTAGATGATCCAGGTATGCCGTTTAAATGCACCATACTCATTGATGGTGATGTTCAACCTGGTGATGCATTTGTTGAGATTGATGGTGCAAGAATTAATATTGGTCAGTCAGCAAGAGTTGCAATCGTACGTGCTGCTTTAGGGTATGAACTGACAAAAGAACAAGTTCAATTAATGCAGTCTCCGATGGAAACAGATAAAGAAGATTTTCAAAATTTAGATTTAGTCCAGGATGGACAGGTTCAAGGGGATGGTCCTGATGACTCTGATTTAATTCCACCCTCCTCTGATGCAAATCCAGTGAGGGGTGAATAATGTTGCTCCAACCTCAAGAGGTTGCTCAGCATCTTAACTACCTGAAGGAAAAATTGGATAGTTATCCAAGGTCAATTCGCGAAGGAAGGTTAAAAAGGGTATCAGGAATTGTATTAGAGGTTGAGGGGCTTCCTCTGACTATTGGCGCAGGTGCCGTCATTCTTTCTCAGGTCAATGGTAAAACTTATGATGCGGAATGTATTGGGTTCAATGGTGGCATTACCTATTTAATGCCGATTGATTTTATGGAAGGCATTTCTCCTGGAGCGCTTGTTTATCCCAATAATACCCCGATCGATTTTGGTTCCCATTACATCACAACGAGCGCTATAGAAGCTTTACCAATTGGTGAAGAATTACTTGGCAGAGTTGTTGATGGCATGGGGCGTCCAATTGATGGAAAGGGCAGTTCAGGGAAAAAAATGGCCCAAAGTGTGACTCGATCACTCAATCCGCTTGATCGCTCACCTATCCATGAACCTCTTGATGTGGGAATTAAGGCTATTAACGGTATGTTAACAGTAGGTCGTGGTCAGCGCGTTGGAATCTTTGCTGGAACCGGTGTAGGGAAAAGTGTTTTACTCGGAATGTTAGCGCGTAATTGTGTTGCTGATGTCATTGTGATTGGTTTAGTTGGTGAGCGTGGTCGAGAAGTGCGGGAATTTATTGAAGAAACCTTAGGACCAGAGTCTTTTAAACGTGCCGTGGTAGTTGCCGCGCCTGCAGATGCCTCACCTTTAGCTCGAGCAAAAGGAGCTTCCTATGCCACAGATGTAGCGACTTGGTTTAGAGATAGTGGTAAACACGTTGTTTTGATTATTGATTCTTTGACACGATTTGCAATGGCTCTTCGTGAAATAGGTCTAAGTCTAGGGGAAGTTCCTGTTGCTAGGGGATATCCACCAAGTGTCTTTGCTAAGATGCCTGAATTAGTTGAAAAAGTGGGTAATGGTGCAAATCCGAATTCCTCAATTACAGCTTTTTATACTGTTTTATTGGAAGGGGATGATGTGAATGATCCTGTTGCAGATACGGCTAGGGGAATTTTGGATGGCCACTTTTTCCTTTCTCGTCAATTGGCTGATAGTGGGCACTATCCAGCGATTGACGTTGAAAAGTCAATTTCGCGTGTTATGCCAAAGGTGGTGTCTAGAGAGCATTTAATGGCAGCAAGAAGGATTAAGCAGCTCTATAGTAGATACATGAGCGGGCGCGATCTTATTTCTATGGGGGCTTACGTTCCAGGAAGCGATGGAGATCTCGATGCAGCAATTCAAGCTTGGCCTAAAATACAAGTTTTTTTACAACAGGAAGTAGAGAGTAGTTTTGCCATTACAGATACGATTGAAATGATCAGTTCGGTGGTTCAGTAAATGAAAGCCATTCACCTACTTTTAAAAGTTGCCAAAATTAAAGAAGATATTGCTATGGCAAAAGCTAGAAAAATTGCCAAGCAAGCTGCCGAAACCTTAAAGTTCCAAGGACAGGTGATTTCTTATGCAAAAGAATACGAAAATCAAATACTTGATGGAGGTAAAGCTGGTACAAAAGTTGCTTTCATTCAGGATGCTGATGCCTTTAGAGCGAAGTTGTTGGAAAGCTCAAGAGCTATGGATAAGCAAGTTAATGACTTACAAGTTGGGGCCAAACACATCTTAGATGAGGCCATGAAAGCAAAAATGAAATCAGAGGGTCTCAGTAAATTAGCTGAGAAAGACCTGAAAAACGAGCAGAAAAAGAGAGAGAAATCCGAAGAGATGCAGTTTGAAGATTTATTGGCAGCTCGGACAGGTGTACGAACTGGCACGGAAAATGCTTAATACTTAGAAAACATTTGGAGTTTCTATGAAAAATCTAACTATTAACAATGCATCTCATCCCGGACGTATGGACACTGTCAAAAATGGCAATCCACTATCCAATGCTAATTTAAATGACCTAGATAGCTTACTCGATAGTTTATTCTTAACTCAACTGGACTCTGCAAGTATGGCATTGTCGAATCCATCTCCTGATAATACGGGGACAAAAAATCCATCAAAAGAGACTCTTGCAGATAGTCAAGATGCACTCAATAAAGATGTTAATTCATTGAATTTAGTTGACGCAATGGAATTGGCAGCCTCTCAAGCGTTGCTTCAATCGCCCGTCCCAACATCTAAAAATGACACAAATTTTGGTAATTCATTATCAAGTTCTCTTCAATTGAGCTCTATTGGGCTAAATAATGAATCACTTTCTGACAATACGCGTGTCGGCATCGCAAATCAGAATTTATTGAATATTTTAAATGGTGCAGTGCCTCAGAATCTAACGAATATATCTAATTCTTTAAATACTGTCAGTTTAACGAATGCTTCTAATTTGGTTCCTAATACCCCTATAAAAGATAGTTTGTCAGATATGAATACTAGTTCTGAGAATGCTCAGAACCTAAACCCTTTAGGCATCAATATCGCAGTTGATAAATTGATGAATCCTGTATTGAAAGATCTGAAAGTTCAGGAAATTTCTAGTAGTTCACTTCAAAGTCAGCCTATTGCAGCAAATCAAGATATTAAAGTTGCTAACATATCGGACGCTCTTAAAAGCATTGGTGATGTGAAAGTGATATCTGTTGATCAGTCATTCAACAAGCTTTCTGCAACACAATCATTGAAGATCGATAATCAGCAAAATCAAACATTGGATTCAGTTGATGTTGCAAGCAGCATTCCAGATTCCAATACTATTAAACAGTTACCAATAAATCAAACGAGTAAAGAAACAAGCGAAGATAAAAAGTCCTTTGAAGATTTCTCAGGAGTTTCTAGTGGTTTTATGATGAACCCAGGATTTACCAATCACACCAATCATGAAGTTAGTTTAAAACTTGAGGCAGTTAATACAAGTTTAACTAGTGGTCCTTTGCATAGCGAGTTGATTTCAGCCGCAAAATCAGGAGGAGGGCGGATTTCTTTAGAAGTAAATCCCGATAACACAGGCCCAATTCGAATTGATTTACAAATTGATCAAGGTGGACAAGCCAGGTTAATGGTGCATGGCGCAAGCGAAAGTACTCAAGCAAGACTCGAACAAGGTGGTGATCAGTTACGACAACAGTTTGCACAAATGGGTTTGCAGTTATCCTTAGATATGCGTCAAAATTCAGCAAATAATGCTTTTAGTCAACCAAGTAACGATTCGACTAACCAATTTAGCAACAATCAGAGTCAACAAATTATTGCAAGTAGCACAAATTCGAATAGAATAGGGAATGAGAACTTATTAGGGGCAAATCAGCAATTGAGCGCTGACAAATCTAATGGCATTAACTTGTTTGCTTAAATAACAACTTTAGGGATTATTCATGGCTGAAGAAGTCGAAAATCAAGAGTCAAACGATGCCGCTGCCGCGGCGGTAGCTGCTGCGACTGCTGCAGCCACTCCAGAAGATGAGGCTCTCGCTCTTGAAGAGGCAAAGAAAAGTAAAAAAAAGAAACTCATTTTTATTATTGCTGGAGTTGTAGTTGTCCTTTTGGCCGTTGGTGGTTACATTTACAACAAGAAAACCGAAGAGGCAAGACATCAAGCTGAAGAGGAAGCCAAAAAGCCCGAAAATATTTTAAAGAAACAGTTGGCTGATCGGAAGAAAAATGATGCACCTATATATATACCAATGGATGAGATTGTGGTCAATCTTCCAGGTAGAGGCGGGGAGCATTATTTGCAGACTAAAATTGTATTACGCACTTCAGATTCTGCTACTGAAGGAAAATTAAAAGACTTCATGCCGCTCATTCGGGACAGAATCATTACAGTTTTATCATCTCGTCAAATGCAGGAATTAGCAACCGTAGAGGGTAAAACAATGATGGCAAAAGAAGTTGCCCTAGTGATTAATTCTATTATTTCCCCACAGTTAACGGCGATTTATGTCTTGCAGCAACAACCTAGTACTGCCGACCTTCAAAATCTTGAACGTATGAATGTTGTCCCCAAAGAAACTTCTACTGGGCAAAAAATCTCAGTTGAAGCAGCAAATGCTGCGGCAGCTTTTTGGAATATTACTGAAATGGATTTGCCGGTACAGGCAGTTTTATTTAGTACTTTTGTAATGCAGTAAAACTATCGCACTTATTTATTACCAAAAATCATGTCCGAACAATATAACTTTGAGATGAATACCGACGTTGCTGATCAACGTGGTATGTTTGATAAATCAAAGATTATTGCAAGACGGAGAATGCCTACTCTTGAATTGATTCATGAGAGGTTTTGCCGTGCCGTAAGATTGACCCTCTTTAACATGATTCGTATGCCGATTGAAGTTACGATGCATTTACCGGCAATTAAAACCTACGAAAAATTTGTATCTGAATTTCCAGAAAGAACCAATATCAATATCGTTGGAATTCGCCCCCTGAGAGGGGTGGGATGTTGGATTGTTGATCCTGGAGTCGTTTATGTTGCTGTAGATAATATGTTTGGTGGTGAGGGCCGAATTACGCCTAGGGTTACAATGCGTGAATATACCCAAACTGAAATGCGAATTATTCGCAGAATTGTTGATGCATTTTTGCTTGATTATGAAAAATCTTGGAAACCAATTCATGAAATCAAATTTGACTTCATGCGTCAAGAAACAAATTTTGGTTTTGCTAAGATTACCTCTCCACAAGAGATGGTTTTACACTCCAAATTTACTGTAGACATTAATGGTCGTAAAGGTGACGTTGATCTATGTATACCGTATTGGGTTTTAGAGCCTGTTAAATCTATTCTTTATAACAATATGCAAGGTTTCCAAGCTGAGCCAGACGAGCATTGGACAACTTTATTAAATGATCAAGTTCATGAAGCAAAAGTTACAGCAGTAGCAGTACTTGCAAAAAAACAGATGTTACTTGGAGATGTCGTATCAATGTCAGTCGGTGAAATTATTCCGATTGAAATTTTGGATCCAATTACAGTTTATGTGGATGGCTTGCCTGTTATAAGAGGGCAATATGGTGTTAAAAATGGCCATTATTCTGTGAAAATTGAGTCAATTCAACACCCTGCAGAATTTTTAAAGAGCCCTCTTGAGAAAGCTCGTTTGGGGCCAAGTATGTTGCGCAGTCAGGAAAACGGGGAACTCTACGAAAATTTCGAGTCTAAAGGAGCACCTCCGCTAGAATCAGATTTTCAATTTACTGCTGCAGATGTTCAAACACTGACCCCTGAAATGTTGACAAAAGAGGATAGAGGATAAAATGGCTGAAAATGATAACGAACTAGCTGGTTCGATGGCTTCAAAAGATTTATCGGGGTCATTAAGAAAAGCAAGCTTTAATGATTTAAATGACAGCACAAGGCCTGGTGCACCAGCTAATGAGATTGATTTAGTAATGGATGTTCCTGTTCAAGTTACTGTTGAGCTGGGAAGAGCGAAGATGCAAATTCGCAATTTGCTTAATTTAACGTATGGATCTGTTATCGAATTAGATATCTTGGCTGGCGAACCTTTAGAGGTAGTTGTGAATGGTTGTCTTGTCGCCCAGGGTGAGGTAGTAATTGTGAACGATCGTTATGGCATCCGTTTGACAGATATCGTTACACCAGCAGAACGACTTCGCAAAATTAATCGCTAGGCCGTGACTATGTCCTTTGATACTACTAGAAGTCAAATTAAGGGACGAAAGTTTCATCTTTTCAAAGCTATTTTTTGCATAGCCATCATTTTTTCTTTCAAGAGCGTAAACGCTGAAGAAGTCACTAAATTAAGTTCTTCCACATTTGGGGGCACTTTGTGGTTCTCATTTGTTAGTCTGATGCTCGGAGCTGGACTGATATTATTAGTTGCTTGGTTGATCAGAAAGAATACTTCTGCAAAGTTACCTACTGACAACGCACAAATACTTTTTCAGTATCCATTGGGTCCACGAGATAGGATATTAGTGATGCGGGTATTAAATCGCGTCATTATTTTGGGACAATCTGCAACTCAAATTAATTATTTGACAGAGTTAGATCCTGAAGAAGTAGCTGATATAAATATAGAAGCACCAAATCAAAACCTAAAGAATACTTTTGCCAAGTATATTAAAGTCAATTTCAATTGAAAAAGAAATTATTCCCCTCGAAATCGCAGCAATGGTGGCTTTTGATGGTGGGCTTGAGCGTATTTTTTTTAAGCTCTTTTGAAGCCTTTAGTCAAGCATTGCCTTTAGTAACATCTAAAAATGGTAGTTCAGGTACTACATTTGCTGTTCCAGTCGAAACTGTTTTAGCCCTAACTGCGCTATCATTTTTACCTGCAGCACTCATTCTGATGACTAGTTTTACTAGGATATTAATCACATTTTCATTATTACGACAGGCTTTGGGTCTTACCACTGTTCCTCCTAACTTAGTAATAATAGGGTTATCTTTATTTTTAACCCTCTTTATCATGAACCCAGTTTTTGAAACTATTTATCGAGATGCCTACACACCTTACTCTAAAAATAAAATGAGTTTTGTTGATGCTGTTGAAAAAGGAAGTGTCCCTTTGAAAGAGTTTATGCTCAAACAAACTCGTCGGGAGGATTTAAATGTATTTGCAAAAATGTATGGTAAACCTATAGAGTCTCGAGAAAAAGTTCCAATGGTAGTTCTTATTCCTGCATTTGCGATCTCTGAGATTAAAACTGGTTTTTTAATAGGTTTTGTGATTTACCTACCATTTCTAGCTATTGATTTTGCAGTCGCAAGTATATTGACATCATTGGGTATGGTAATGGTGTCCCCAATGATGTTTTCTTTACCATTGAAGTTAATTATTTTTGCTTTGGCAGATGGCTGGGCTCTTCTTGCGGCCTCATTAGTACAAAGTTACTATTAAATAAAAGCTTCGATATGGATAATACTCTCATTATTGAATTGGTTTTTCAGGCGATGCGAATGGCGGGAATTTTGGCTGGCCCGCCCATTTTAGCTTTATTAATTACTGGTCTAGTAATTGGTATTCTTCAGGCTGCAACCTCTATCAACGAAACAACTGTAGCGTTTGTACCAAAATTACTCGTGTTTGCCATTGTTTTGTTAATGATTGGCCCTGTTTCTTTGGGTCTTTATACAGACTATATTCGTGAATTATTTGCACGAATTCCTAGCCTTATCTCTTAAAGAAAATCATGAACTTTAGCAGTTTGATGATTCAACAATTTACTGTAGCGTTGATGCTCACTTCATTAAGAATATTGGGGCTATTTTTAACTGCGCCAATGCTCTCTTTTCGGGCATTTCCAATGCAATTTCGTGTCATGCTGTCAGTTTTCATGGCATTTATGGTGATGCCGGTCATCAACAGTGGTGCTTCTATCGATTTACCTGCAACTGTAATGATGAGTTTTTATTCTGCAGCCATAGAGCTTTGTATCGGAGCTTTTATTGGATTTACAATTCGAGTAGGTTTGATGGTCGTTGAAATTGCAGCGGAAGTACTTTCTTTTTTATCTGGATTTAGTTACGCCTCAACCTTATATCGTGATCCTTCTTTGGATTCTGGTTTGGTTTCAGTTTTTCTTAATTTAGTCGCATTGGCTTACACTTTTACATTAAACTTACATTTAGTTTTTATTGATGTGGTCTTACAAAGTATTAAAACTTTACCTTTTGGTTCTTGGCCAACTGAATGGAGTATGCGTAACATGATGATACTTGTTTCAGAATCTTTCCAGTTAGGATTGATAGTGTCTATACCTATTTTTTTGGCATATCTTATGTTTAATTTGATTCAAGGTTTCTTAGGTCGGACGAGTCCTCAACTAAATTTATTTTCTGTTGGATTTGCTTTTACAATCCCTTTGGC
>DAIQPR010000066.1:0-11860 GCA_036787315.1 Polynucleobacter sp.
GCCTTGATGAGCCAATAAGGTCAGAGAAGTCTCTTGCGACAACAAAAACTGAACCTGTGCGTCACTTTGGTCGTGATGAATTTATTCGCAAAGTTAATTTAACAAAAGAATATATTTTGGCTGGGGACTGTATGCAAGTAGTCTTTGGGCAGCGTATCAGTCAACCTTATACAGACTCACCTCTCACTTTATACAGGGCTTTACGCTCTTTAAACCCGTCACCTTATTTGTATTTCTATGATTTTGGTGATCACCAATTGGTCGGGTCCTCTCCAGAAATTTTGGTTCGTCAGGAAAAAGTAGTCTCTTTAGATGGCTCACCTCAAAAACGAACAGTTACCGTAAGACCTTTAGCTGGAACACGCCCTCGTGGCAAAACTCCAGAGACTGACGCAGCATTAGCAAAAGAACTTCTCGCAGATCCAAAAGAAATAGCTGAACATGTCATGCTCATAGACTTAGCGCGAAATGATATTGGCAGAATTGCGAAAATTGGTTCAGTTAAAGTTACAGAAAAAATGGCAATTGAAAAGTATTCTCATGTGCAACATATTGTGAGTTCAGTTGAAGGTGAGTTACGTGATGACATCAGCAATATGGATGTTCTAAGGGCAACCTTCCCTGCAGGAACACTATCAGGCGCACCCAAAATACGTGCCATGGAAATTATTGATGAAATGGAAATAACAAAACGCGGCCCTTATGGCGGTGCGGCAGGTTATTTGTCGTTCTCAGGTGAAATGGATGTGGCAATTATTATTCGTACCGGTGTAATTAAAGATGGTTGGGTTCACTCTCAAGCTGGCGCTGGTATTGTCGCCGACTCTAATCCTGATTCTGAATACTTAGAAACTGAAGCAAAAGCACGTGCCGTTCTTCGTGCTGCAGAATTAGTTCAAGGAGGATTACATGCTCCTAATGATTGATAATTACGATTCATTTACTTATAACCTTGTTCAATATTTTGGTGAACTTGGTAGTGAGGTAAAAGTTTTTCGGAATGACGAAATTACTTTAGAAGAAATTTCCGCATTAAAACCCACTCACATTTGTATTTCTCCTGGACCTTGTAGTCCTGCTCAAGCTGGAATTTCTATTGCAGCAATCCAGCATTTTGCTGGGAAGGTTCCCATTTTAGGAGTCTGCCTTGGACATCAAGCAATTGGAGAAGCTTTTGGTGGTGATGTAATTCGTGCCAAACACGTCATGCATGGAAAAGTAGATACGATTTACTCTAAACGACGTGGAGTTTTTCAAGGACTTCCAGCGTCATTTCAAGTAACGCGTTATCACTCTTTAGCTATTTCAAAAGAAACGCTTCCTGCATGTCTTGAAATTACAGCTATGACAGAAGATGAAGAGATTATGGGTGTTCGTCACAAAACTCTCGCGGTTGAAGGTGTGCAGTTTCATCCAGAATCAATTCTGTCCGAGTACGGTCACGAGCTTTTAAATAATTTTCTAAAAATGAGAATTTAATCTAGGAATACTATGGCAATTACCCCCCAAGAAGCCCTTCTTCGTTGCATTGAACATCGCGAAATATTTCATGACGAAATGCTTGAACTAATGCGCTCTATTATGCGTGGCGAGTTGTCGAGTAATTTAACTTCTGCATTATTAGTAGGGCTTCGTACAAAAAAAGAAACGATTGGTGAAATAACTGCAGCTGCTTTAGTCATGCGCGAGTTTGCCAATCAAGTTCAAGTCGCAGATAAATCACACTTTGTTGATATTGTTGGTACAGGTGGCGATGGTTCACATAGCTTTAATATCTCTACAACTGCAATGTTTGTTGTGGCCGCAGCAGGAGCTAAAGTAGCTAAACACGGTAACCGTGGTGTGAGCAGTAAATCAGGCAGTGCGGATGTTCTTGAGTCTCTTGGTGCATCAATTCAGTTATCTGCAGATCAAGTAGCGGAATGCTTGGCAAAAACTGATATCGGCTTTATGTTTGCTCCGAATCATCATCCAGCAATGAAAAATGTTGCTTCAGTTAGAAAAGAACTTGGCATTCGAACTATTTTTAATATTCTAGGTCCTCTCACAAACCCTGCTAACGCCCCTCATATGTTGATGGGAGTTTTTCATCCTGATTTAGTTGGGATTCAAGTTCGCGTATTACAACGCTTAGGTTTAAAACATGCCTTAGTTGTTTACGGTAAAGATGGTCTTGATGAAATATCTTTAGGCGCTTCCACTTTAATCGGCGAACTTAAAAATAATGAAATCATTGAGTATGAGATTCATCCTGAAGACTTTGGTTTATCTATGGTGGGAACAAGAGCATTTAAAGTATCTAGTCCAGCTGAATCACAAGCTATGTTGTTAAACGTTTTAAATAATGTTTCTAGCCCAGCTTTGGATATAGTTTGTTTAAATGCTGGTGCTGCTTTATATGCCGCTGATATTTCTGAATCTATCCAAGCAGGTATCGATCTTGCACGAGCAACCATCGCAGACGGTAGTGCCAAAAAGAAATTAGATCAATTTGTTCAAACAACTCAAGAATTGGGATCTAAATAATGTCTGATATTTTGCAGCGTATCTTAGAAACCAAGCAACGAGAAGTTGCATTGGCAAAATCCGTGACTCCTTTTTCAGTATTAGAAGATCAAGCACTAGATAGCATTCTTGATACATATCTCAAACCAAGAGGCTTTCACCAAGCAATCGAAGATAAGATTACTAAGGGCTATGCAGGAGTTATCGCTGAAATTAAGCAGGCAAGTCCAAGTAAAGGTATTCTTCGTAATCCTTTTGAACCAGCTCTAATCGCTCAAAGCTATGCGCAACATGGCGCTGCATGCTTATCTGTTTTGACTGATGTGGAGTACTTTAAGGGCTGCACTGAATTTTTAATCGAAGCCAGAAAAGCTTGTGATTTACCTGTGATTCGTAAAGACTTTATGGTTGATCCCTATCAAATATATGAAGCACGCGCTATGGGTGCAGATGCCATTTTATTGATTGTTGCCGCTTTATCAGACCCTCAATTAAAAGAGTTTGAAGACATCGCTTTAAAACTAGGTATGGATGTTTTAGTCGAGGTACACGATGATGAAGAACTAGAACGTGCTTTAAAACTCAATTCGCCACTACTCGGGATTAATAACCGTAATCTCAAAACATTTGAGGTGTCTATACAAAACACCATTAGCCTTTTAACTAAAATTCCTAAACATAAACGCGTTGTAACAGAGAGTGGGATATTGCAACAATCAGATGTGGATTATTTGCGTCAACATCAAGTTCACGCTTTTTTAGTTGGTGAAGCTTTTATGCGCGCACCATCTCCTGGGGCTGCTTTACAAAAATTATTCTATTAATTTGCAAATATCTGCTGCAATCGCCAGTGATGCAGTTAGTCCAGGGGATTCAAATCCAAAGAGTTGAATCAAGCCCCTTTGATGATGCTCTTTTGCAGTTTGAATATAAAAATCTGGAAATACTTTTCCGTCGTATTTGATCTTAGGTCGAATACCAGAATAATCAGGACTTAACACTCCGCTTGGCATTGTTGGCCAATATTGCCTAATTTGTGTTTCAAAATGATCCACCCTACTAGGGTCGACAGCGTAATCAATATCTTCTTCATTTCTGGTTTCAATATGCTCTACATCTGGACCAAACTTGGCCCTTCCATTCAAATCTAGGGTTAAGTGCACTCCGAGTCCAGCCTGCTCTGGTACAGGATAAATTAGATGCGAAAAAGGTGTTTTACCAGACAAAGAAAAATAATTACCTTTTACAAAATATGCTTGAGGGAGTTCTTGAGTGCTTATTCCCTCAATATGATTAGCTAGATCGACAGCTCCCAATCCTGCAGCATTAATTAAATAATCACAAGAGATTTCAAAATCCTGGTCAGGCTCATCTAAACTATTCATAGTAATAACCCAATTACCATCTTGATTTGATTTATGAGCTGTTTGAACTTGCGTTCTATAACTTATGACCCCTCCCGCATTCTCAAAATCACCAAGCAATGTCAACATTAGAGAGTGACTATCAATAATTCCGGTTGTGCCGGAATAAATTGCTTCAACTGATCTTAACTCCGGCTCTAGGGCTTTAACCTGATTTTGCGATAAACGCTCTAGTGCGCTAACACCATTGGCATTTGCTCCTAGCCAAATTTTTTCTAGGGCTTCAAGTTCATTAGCGTGACAAGCTACGATGAGCTTGCCAAAGTTTTTAAAAGGAATCCCACGTTCTTTTGCAAAAGCATACAAACGACGATTACCTTCAACGCAATATTTGGCTTTTAGAGAGTTCTTGGGATAGTAAATTCCAGCATGGATCACCTCACTATTGCGTGAGCTTGTTGCCATACCAAAACTATTTTGCTTTTCGATAATCAGCGCTGATTTACCTGACAGGGCAATTTCGCGAGCTATTGCGAGCCCAACAACCCCTGCACCAACGATCACAACTTCAATGTGATCCATTCGTAATGGTCTTATACGTTAAATAAGAAATTTAGTACATCGCCATCTTTAACAATGTACTCTTTACCTTCAGCGCGCATTTTTCCAGCCTCTTTAGCACCTTGTTCACCTTTAAAGTGAATAAAGTCCTCGAAAGCAATGGTTTGAGCGCGAATAAAGCCTTTTTCAAAATCGGTATGAATGACCCCTGCCGCTTGCGGAGCAGTATCTCCAATATGAATTGTCCAGGCTCTTACCTCTTTAACTCCAGCGGTAAAGTAAGTTTGAAGCCCTAAAAGATTAAACCCAGCACGAATAACCCGGTCTAGTCCAGGTTCTGTCATACCCATATCTTTTAAAAATTCATCTTTATCTGCATCATCTAAATCTGCAATTTCTGCTTCAATAGCAGCACACACTGCAACAACAGGTGCGCCTTCCTTTTTGGCATGTTCTCTAACCGCATCCAGATGAGGGTTATTCTCAAATCCACCCTCAATCACATTTGCGACATACATGACTGGTTTTGCAGTTATCAAACAAAATGGCTTTAGTAAGAGGAGGTCTTCTTCACTAAGACCAAGAGATCTTACAGGCTGAGCTTCATTTAAGTGAGCAGACACTTTCGTTAATATAGCTAATAATTGTGCTGCCTCTTTATCATTTCCTGATTTTGCTGCCTTGGTATATTTCGCAACTGCCTTATCCACTGTTGCTAAATCAGACAAAGCTAATTCGGTATCAATCACGTTAATATCGTCAATTGGATTAACCCTTCCGGCAACGTGAATAACATTGTCATCTTCAAAGCAACGTACCACGTGAGTAATGGCATCAGTTTCGCGGATATTCGCTAAAAACTGATTACCTAGACCCTCACCTTTGGATGCGCCAGCAACTAATCCAGCAATATCCACAAACTCCACAATTGCTGAGACAATACGTTCTGGGTTAACAATTTGTGAAAGTTGGGCTAATCGGGGGTCAGGAACTTCAACCACACCCACATTAGGTTCGATCGTGCAAAAAGGATAATTTTCCGCCGCTATACCCGCTTTGGTAAGTGCGTTAAATAAAGTAGATTTGCCGACGTTAGGCAGGCCGACGATGCCGCATTTCAATGACATAACTAGTATTGTAATAACATCATATGATGAGTGAACAAGATTTAATCGTTTTAGGTGGGGGTATTGTGGGTAAAACCACAGCTCTTGCCCTTGCACAGCAAGGGTTTAAGGTACTTCATATAGCCTCTTTTTTAGAGCCTAAAAATAGTGTCGTCAACACAACAAATGATGAAAACGAGTGGAAAAGTCGTGTTTATGCGATTTCCTCCAGCTCAAAAAATCTTTTAAACCAACTTCAAGTTTGGGATACTCTTCCTAAAAATCGTATCCAATCTGTTCAAAGAATGTTGATTCATGGAGATCGTTTACATCCTGAAGATCAATTAGAATTTTCGTCATTTGAAAGCGCTGTACCTCAATTAGCTTGGATTATTGAAGCAAATGCCATTGAACAAGGGGTTGATATGGCTTCTCGATTTGCACAATCGCTAACCCGACTTCAAGCTGAGGTAACAAATATTCAAATAGATGTTGATCATGTTAAGGTGAATACATCTGAAGGAAATTTTCAAGCAAAACTTCTCATTGCGGCAGATGGAGCAAACTCTCCTACTCGTAAACACTTTAACTTTGAAGTAGATGAAGAAGCTTATGAGCATACAGCCGTTATAGCTAATTTAGAGTGTGCCCAAGCTCATCTTCAAACTGCCTATCAATGGTTTTTACCTGGAGGAGATGTTCTTGCTCTTCTACCATTGCCAGGCAAACGCGTCTCCGTAGTTTGGTCTACGCATCACGAGCATGCTAAAACACTTCTAGACTGTGCAAAAAATAATCCCATTGAGTTTTGTCAACGAATTAATCAAGCGGCACAAAATAGTGTCAACTATGAGCTAGGAGAATTTAAGCTCATTAGCGATGCTCAAAGCTATCCTCTGAAAAAAATTAGAGCAAAACGTTTAATTGGTCCAGACTTAGACCCGAAGATAGTGTTGATGGGCGATGCCGCCCATGTAATGCATCCCCTAGCAGGTCAAGGATTAAATTTAGGACTGCGTGATATTAGTGATCTAAGTGCCGTTTTTGCAGAAAAAGAATCTTTTAGAAGTTTAAATGACCCTATTCTCTTGCGTCGCTATGAACGCCGTCGAGCTGGGGACATTGATGCACTTTTGACCATTACACATCGATTACATCAATTGTTTTTGAATCCAACCCCTCCTGTTCGTTGGATCAGAAATACCGGCTTAAAAATATTAAATCAACATGATGTTTTAAAACGGCTCTTGATTGCTAGAGCTCTTGGTTAAATAGTATGATGTGTTCCAAAAGGAATTTTTAATGAAAATATTATTGCGCGTTTTTTTCTTGTTGTGTCTATGTGTGTGCAATATCTCCATGGCACAGTCGACTGACAAGATTAAATCTGAATTACAAAAACAATTTGGGTCAAAGATTCAAATAAAAAGCATCACTCCAAGCCCAATTCCTGGAATCTATGAAGTTGTTGCAAATTCTTCCATTATTTACGTAGATGCTCAAGCCAAATTCTTCATCCAAGGCAGTATCACTGATCTAAAAACAGGTAGTAACCTTACTGAGGCACGTGAAGAAGAAATTAATCGTATTCAATTTAGTGATCTACCCCTTCAGGATGCTGTTAAATATGTTCGTGGCGATGGCTCACGAAAGCTAGCTGTATTTGCAGATCCAAATTGTGGCTATTGCAAAGCGCTCGAAAAAACCTTTCAAAATATCGACAATATAACTGTTTATACTTTTTTAATTCCGATTTTATCTGCAGATTCAGGTACAAAATCAAAAGCGATATGGTGCTCTAGTGACCCATCAAAAACATGGGTATCTTGGATGACAGCACAAACTCCATTACCAAGCAAAACTGACTGCACAAACCCATTAGATAAAAATTTAGCCCTAGCAAAAAAATTAGGAATTAGTGGAACACCCGCAATTTTCTTTACAGATGGCTATCGCTTTCCAGGTGCAGCCTCTAAAGATGATATTGAAAAAAAGTTAGCCTCTATTAATAAATCTATTATTAAATAAACATCATGAGTTCTATTGAATACTTGATTAAGCCTATCGACCCTTTGGGTCATTACTTTGAAGTCGATTTAATCATCTGGCAACCACAAGCCTTGCAACAAGTTCAGATGCCAGCCTGGATTCCAGGTAGTTATATGATTCGAGACTTCAGTCGGCAGATAGTAAGTATTCATGCATATGAAATTAATGCCAAGCAACATTTAATTTCTCCTTTAATCATCGATTCATTAGATAGCAATACTTGGCAAATACATACGACGCATAAGCCGATATTAGTCAGAACTAAAGTGTATGCATTTGATCAATCTGTGCGCAATGCCTACTTAGATCAATTTAGAGGTTTTTATAACCACAGTACTCTGTGCCTTCAAGCTGTTGGTTTTACAGATCAACCATGTCTAGTTCATATTGAAAAGTGTCCTTGGATTCATCATTGGTCCTTGATAACTTCCATGGAAGCAAAATCAATTGATCAAAATGGTTTTGGCACTTATTTTGTTAATAGCTATGATGAACTTATCGACCACCCTGTTAGCCTAGGGCAATTCCAAAGTATTTTATGGAAATCTTATGGCATCAACCATCTAATGGTAATACAGGGAGCGAGCGATTCAATTGATGCTGAACAATTAACAAAAGATCTCAAAGCGATAACGCAATCTCATATCGCTTTTTTTGAACCAAAGACTCATCTAGCACCATTTAAACAATATATTTTTCATGTCAATGTAAGCGCTAATGGTTACGGCGGATTAGAACATCGTAACTCGACCGCTTTACTTTGCAAACGCTCAGACCTACCCTATAAAAATTTAGTCCTTGATAAAAAATCATATGAGGACTTTTTAGGTTTATGTAGTCATGAGTACTTTCATGCATGGAACGTAAAAAGCATTAAACCCAAAGCGTTTCAACCTTATCAATTACAACAACGTAATCACACCTCTTTATTATGGCTATTTGAGGGCTTTACTAGCTATTACGATGATTTACAGTTACTAAGAAGTAATACTATTACCCTAGATTCATATCTAGAGAGACTCAGTAAAACCATCAATCAAGTTCTATCAACAACAGGTAGATTAAAACAGTCAGTTTCAAAAAGCTCTTTTGATGCATGGACTAAATACTATGTGATGGATGAAAATACTCCTAACGCTGTTGTGAGTTACTACTCTAAGGGTTCATTAATCGCTCTTGCACTCGATCTCTATATTCGTCAATTCACCCAAAATCAACAATCTTTAGATGATGTCATGCGTACTTTATGGCAAAAGCATGGCTCTCTTGACGCATCAAAGCCTGCTGAGGGTATTAGCGAGAGTGGCTTTAAAGATGTCGTTTTAAGTGCTATTGGAGAAGCTTTTAAATCTACTTGGAATCAGTTTGAGAAGCGTTTTATCCACGGCACTGAGGATCTGCCTTTAAAAGAACTTGTTACCTCACATGGATATACACTTAAAGAGATACCATTAAGTAGTTCTGAATCTGTTTTACAAAATTTAGGTATTAGAAGTACATCACATGAGGGCTTTGTGAAAGTAACTCATGTTTTAGATCAAGGAACCGCCCATCAAGCAGGTCTATGCGCTGGTGATTTAATCCTTTCTATCCAACGCGAAAGAGTATCGCCAAATAATCTCAATAGTCTCCTAGATCGTTATAAAAATCATGCAATCCAAATGACGGTTTTTAGGCAAGATTTACTCCATGAGTGCCTTATTGAAAAGAATGACAAAGGATTTAGCAAGTTGCAAATCACTGCTACTTGAAGCTTAGTATTAGTATGACTAACAACTTGCTCAAGGATTTTTTAAATCGTATTCCACAGGACTATCAAGATTTATTAAGTTCTTTTCTGTCTCAAGCAGAAAACATCATCCATTTAGAGCGATTAGCTCAATTAGAAAATACAGCTAGAAAAAATCCCTCTTTAACGATCTTTCCAGAGGAAAAATCTGTCTTTAATGCCCTCATAAAGACGCCCGTCAAAGATGTAAAAGCGGTCATCTTGGGACAAGATCCTTATCACACACCTGGACTAGCCCAGGGTTTGGCATTTTCAATACCAGAAAATATTCCAACTCATTCAAAATCCTATCCCAGTTCATTACGAAATATAAGTAAAGCACTTTTTCTGGATGGTTTTGAACCTTTGCCCCATGGCAATCTAAATTCTTGGGCTGAACAAGGTGTATTGCTTCTTAATAGCTGTCTTACAGTTTCGGAAGGGGAGCCAAATAGCCACCAATCTTGGGGGTGGAATTTACTGACTAATGCAATTATTGAAGCTTTGAGCCATCAACACCCTATCGCATGGCTACTTTGGGGAAAGTTTGCACAAAAATCCTCAAGCTTAATTTCTATGCATCATCCCCATTTGATCCTTTCTGCTTCTCATCCATCAGGGCTTGGTGTCTACCAAACAGAAAATCCTTTTCTTTTTAAGGGAGATATAAAGTCTTGTGCTCACTTTAAAACCACAAATGAATGGCTAAAGAAGATGGGTAAAGAACCTATTCAATGGTCACACTCGATATTTATTTGAAAGATTTAGATATTTTTATTGGTTAAAACGTAGAAAAAGTTGTTGCTAATCGTTACAAAGCGTTTTTTTTGATAAAAAACGTACTAAATCTTTATAATTCGATATATGCAATTACTCACCCTAGGTATTAATCATCATACCGCCCCCATCGAGGTAAGGGAACGCGTTGCCTTTGGCCCAGAAATTTTAAGTTCTGCACTGCATGACTTTAGGTCTTATATTGGTAGCAAGGCACCCCTGCACTTTACAGAAGCGACAATTTTGTCGACCTGTAATCGCACGGAAATTTATTGTGCTTGTAATGAAAATCCAGATATTGATTCTTTAAAAAATGCTTCTATTCAGTGGCTATCAGGAACTCAAGGGATATCTCAAGACGACTTACAGCCTCATATATATTCTCTCCCACAATCATTAGCTGTTAGACATGCATTTCGAGTTGCAAGTGGGCTTGATTCTATGGTGCTTGGGGAAACTCAAATTCTGGGGCAAATGAAAGATGCTGTTCGACAAGCCGACGAAGTCGGTGCGCTTGGAACGTATTTAAATCAACTTTTTCAAAAATCATTTGCAGTTGCTAAAGAGGTTCGTGGAACTACCGCTATAGGAGCAAGTTCGATATCAATGGCGGCAGCTGCAGTGCGTCTTGCTGAACGTGTTTTTGGGGATATTAGTTCTCAGAAAATACTGTTTATCGGTGCTGGTGAAATGATTCAACTATGTAGTGTCCATTTTGCAGCGAAACACCCTAAACACGTTGGTGTTGCAAATCGTACAGTAGAACGTGGTCAAGAATTAGCAGATACCTTGTCTATTCAAGGCCTTGATACTGAATCTATTCGTTTATCTGATCTACCAACTCACTTGGCTGATTTCGATATTGTTATCACCTGTACAGCAAGCTCCTTACCCATCATTGGCCTTGGTATGGTTGAAAATGCTGTTAAAAAAAGGCGTCGCAAACCTATCGTTATGATTGACCTTGCTGTTCCTAGGGACATAGAACCTGAAGTCGCAAGGTTAAATGATGTTTATCTCTACACTGTTGATGATCTGGGAGAAGTTGTTCAATCAGGTTTAGGCAATAGGCAAGCTGCTGTTGGACAAGCAGAAGCCATCATTGAAACTCGAGTTGCACATTTTATGCATTGGTTAGAAACGCGTGATCAAATTCCATTAATACAAGAACTTCGTCAACGTGGTCAGATTCTTCAACAGGTTGAACTAGAAAGAGCCAAGAAAAAATTATCTAGGGGAGAAAATCCCCAAGATGTCATGGATGCCCTTGCACAAGGCTTAACTAACAAATTTTTACATGGCTCACTCCATGCTCTTCAACATCTCCAAGGGCCAGAGCGTGAAGTTTTAATTAAATTATTACCCGAATTGTTCCGCTCAAATCATATAGAAAAATAAATGAAACAAAGTATGCAATCTAAGCTGGAGCACTTAAAAACAAGGCTCCTAGAATTAAATTCTCTTTTGTCTCGAGAGGATGTAACTCAAAACATGGAACAGTTTCGCAAATATACGCGAGAACATTCTGAAATTGATCCAGTAGTTACAAAATTTGCAGAATATCAATCTGCTCAAGAAGACGAATTAGCTGCGATCGAAATGCGTAGCGATCCAGAATCTAGAAGTTTTGCTGAAGAAGAAATTAAAGCCGCCCGCCAACGCATGGAAACTCTTGAGGGTGAGCTACAAAAACTACTTCTACCAAAAGATCCTAATGATGAGAAGAACGT
>DAIQPR010000067.1:0-11779 GCA_036787315.1 Polynucleobacter sp.
AGTATTAATAGAACATCTCAGAGAAAGAAAAAGGTGTTATAAATACTGTTCTTTGACAATATTTTAATTCAAACAAAACATGGATAGTTTAAAAGTGATTAAAACACAAAATAGGCTAATTGTATTACTTTTAATATGTGTTTTAGTCTTCATCAACGCGTCCTTGAATCGATCTGCACAAGCACAAACTCAAAGTTCAGAAGCCTCTGAATCACTTAAAACTTTGCTTGCGGTAAATTGCCCAAATTTTGACGAAATGGTCAGTAATTACCAACGTAAATTTGTCACCAAAATGACTAATTGGAGTGGGTCTCATCTCTCTCAAGCAGAATATCAGACAGCCTTTTATCCTTTTTCAGGTCCAGACGTTGTAACAGTCATGTCTTTGTACCCCAAAGCTAATTACTATGTTTTGGTAGCGGATCAGGTTCCAGAGTATTCCTTTATCAATGCTCCTGAGAAATTAAGTAATGCCTCACAGTCTTTTGAGTGCCATATGTTGAGTAATTTTTCTCGTCGTGGATATTATTTAACGAATGATCTTATTGGTAAAAATGGTCCTAAACCAAGATTTATTAAATTATTAATTTATAACCTTGCATTTGCAGGCGCCAAAATTAAAGCTCTCGATATTTTGCGTATTAACTCTGAGGGATTGATACTTGTAGACTCTAATACTCAATATCCTAATGGGGTACGCTTTTTAGTAGAAACAAAAGATGGCAGATCAGTAACTGTTGACTATATTAGTGCCAATATATCCGATACTGGTTTAGAAAAACACACACATTTTGTCAAAGCTTTTTCGAGAAAGTCTAGTCAGGTTGTATTACTTAAATCTGCATCTCACCTTTTGCAGAATAGTTATTTTTCAACAATGAAATCCGTATTATTGGACAATGCAAAATGGATTACCCAGGATGAAACTGGTTTAGATATTGTTCCTTACTCAGAGAACTTTGATTTAAAACTTTTTGGTAAGTTCTTAAAACCTAGTAAATTATGGATTAGAAGTTCCTCAGTACAACGATTGGTCAAATACTATGAAGATCATTCAAGTAATCAGCAATTACCATTTAAATTGGGTTACGAAAAAGCTGGCGGATCAATTTTAATAATCGGGGAAAGAAAGGTCTTTAATTAATAAGGGTTGAAAAAAGCACAATATTGTTCGTTAACTCAAATTGATCTGAGGGATTAAGTGACCACAAATCCAGCTCTAATCCGTTAGATAATGGGTTTAGATAAATATTGTTTTTTCTGAGCTCAAAATGCAGGTGGGGACCAGTAGAGTGCCCAGTTGATCCAACGTAACCGATTTCTAGACCACGCCTTACTTCACTACCGACGGACAACTCTGGATTGTAGGCACTTAAATGAGCATAGTAAGTTTTGTAGTTTCCAGGATGTTCAATAATTGCCAAATTACCATAACCTGACGATGGTGAGTACTGAACAATTTTTCCATTTGCAACTGCATAAATGGGTGTTCCAATCGGGGCTGCAAAGTCGATTCCTTGATGGCCTGAAAAGCTCGTATAAGATTGAAGAACTACTACGTTTTTATTACCTTTTTTAATCACAGCAGGTCTTCGACTTTTAGAAGTAGCCTTTCCCACCCCTCTTGAAATCCTAGTGTAATTGAGGGGATTTATCCAAAAATTTTGTTCAAGCTCTTCACCATTAGAAGTAAAAAATCCACCAGGTAAATCATCTCTTTTCACCCAAAATGCATCAGCAATCATATTTTTTTGAGTTGTATCTAGAATTTCTAAACTAATAACTTGAGCCCATCTATCCTTGTTACCTGCGTCATATACAACTCTAGCAAGGTGATTTTCATTCGATCTTATTTTGGGGTAGAGTGTTTTAACTAATGATGCTAGCTCCCAAATCAATTCGGGAGGAATTAAAGTAGTAGCTTGGTTTGCTTTGTAAACCAGTAGATCATTTAGATCAACAGTAACTTCAAGATGGTTTTCAAAACCTTTGCCTAAAACTTGTGAGTTTAGGATGTAACTTTCAGTAGTTGGAGATCGATTAATCGTAATCAAGGTTGTTGATACATCTCTTTTTTCATTACTTAATATTGAGAAAGCTTGTATCTTGTTATTCAGGTTATCGACAGAGTATGCAAAAGGTAGACATGTTGCATTAATACTTTTAAAAAAATCGGGTGCCTGCCGGTTAAAAGAATTTAATAAATCTATATCTTGTATATAGAGATTCTTTAAGAAATCAGCGATAGAGGGAGTTACTGCACCACACCCATGTTTGATACTGTACCTTCTTATATTTGAATTAGATTTAATAACCTCTGGTGTTGGGGTTTTTAGGATGTTCTCAATAATATTGGGGGTTGGAAGAGGCTCCCCAGTGTTATTGGACTGATTAAAGCTGTACGGATTGAGGTAATTTGCTTTATTAGGAGTTTGAGCCCCAAGGCGTGGAAGGGGGACTGAGCTCGCTTGTTTAGAGGGTGCTTTCTTTTTTTGGGGATTTTGTGTTTTTGCTTGAGTTGAGTTAGATAGAACTAGAGCTAAGCAACACAAAAGAGATAAAAAGTAATTTTTCCAAAGGATCACAAAATTCAATTCAATTTCCTTAGAAAGTTCTCCAAATCCAAATTGAATTCATCCGCATTATCGACAAAAAGAGCGTGACCGGCATTATTATCATAGATTTTAAATTCGCCGAAAGAGTGTTTTTGGCTCATCAATAATGCCTGTTCATTGTATCTAGGGGTTATAGCATACCAAATTGGGACATTCGTTTTATAAATCGTATCTCTATAGTACTCTCTAGGGTAGGGTTTTCTTAATATAGTAAAAGCATTTTCAGGATTTGCTGAAAGCCTTAAAGCTGATGTTTCTATCGTATTCTTAAAATCGGGTGGCGGGTTTGATTTAAAAATCGCATTCACGAAATTTTTTACATATTTCTTAAAGGAGTCGGTCGACATTTTCTTACCGTTGCTTGATATAGTTGATTTTGGTGGAGTTCCCTCACCAATCGAGTTGTCAATTAACACTAGCCCCTTTAAACCTTGTGCTCCATAGCGATTCACATAATCTAACGCTTCCATGACTCCAAGAGACCAGCCAATCAGGGTAAATTCGGAAGTTTGAGTTGCCTGTAGAAGTTCCTTAATATCTCTAGCCCTTTTCTCTGCTAGGTCTGATCCAAGGTAGATTTCTGATAATCCCTGAGATCTTGGACTAAAGGATATAACTCTATAGGATTGTGCAAAATAGTTGAGCTGCGCATTAAAAACTTCGGCGGGCATTAGCCATCCAGGAATAAAAAATAGGGTATCTTTACCTTGTCCACCGATTAGATATTGAATTTTTACTTTGTCGGAGGTAACAAACGTTTTCTGTTGGATATCTGAGGTCAAATTAAAAGTTTGAGCTTGCAAAGTTTGAGAGTTGATTCCAAACAACAGAAAAAACCCCAAAAAAATCGAAAAAATATTTTTTTTATTTTTAATTACCATAATAGTATTTTGCACGATAGAGAGAATCCTATCTACTTATATTTCTCAACCTTTAATAACTAATGATAAATTCTTCAGAAAATAATAATATATCAAGCCCTAAAAGATCCTTAAATACATTTGATCTTTGTTCTTTGATTATTGGGACCATATTAGGTGCTGGTGTTTTTAGAGTTCCTTCAATGGTGGCGGGACAACTTAATAATGAATATTTCATCATCCTTGCCTGGATCATTGGTGGAGTAATCTCCATTATTGGAGCTTTATGTTATGCCGAACTTGCAACTTCTTATCCAAGCGTAGGTGGAGAATATTCCTTTTTACAAAAGGCCTATGGTCCTAAGCTTGCATTTTTGTATGGATGGGCAAGATCGATTGTGATTGTTACAGGATCTCTAGGCATTTTAGGAATAACACTTGGGGACTATATGACTAAGATTATTGATCTTGGTTCCCACTCATCTACGCTATGGGCAATGATTGTCATTTCAGGATTAAGTATATTGAACGGACTTGGTATTAAAGAGGGTAAAACTGCGCAAAATATACTTACGATTATTGAAGTATTAGGAGTTATAGCAATTATTGTTACTGGATTTATGGTTAATGCTGGAACTTCAGCAGAAGTTCAAGAAGTAACTAAAACTCCTAGCTTGGGAGCAGCTAGCTTAGCGATTATTTTTGTGTTATTAACTTATGGCGGGTGGAATGAGGCGGCTTATGTCTCTGCTGAAGCAGTGGATCAGCGTAGAGGTATTTTTAAGGCTCTTTTACTTGGCATTGGCACGGTAACTGTGCTTTATCTTTTAGTGAATCTGGCACTGTTACATGCATTTGGAGTACAAAAAATGGGTCAATCAAGTGCCATTGCTAGCGATTTGTTTGATTTAGCTTATGGCAGAAATTCCGCAGTCATTTTTAGCGCTATTGTAGTTTTTTCTTGCTTAAACTCTATTAACGCAACCATTATTTTTGGATCAAGAAGTAGTTACGCACTTGGTCAAGATTGGAAACTTTTTTCATGGATAGGACACTGGGATAAGTCTGGAGCGCCAAGAAAAGCTATTTTTTTACAATGCGTGATTGCATTAAGTCTCATATTTGGAGCCTCTTTTGCTAGAGAGAGTTTTGAATCTGTTGTTGAATTTACTGCCCCAGTTTTTTGGTTTTTTATTTTACTGATAGGGATTGCACTTTTCATTCTGAGAAAAAAGAATCCTAATCATCAGATTAATTGTCCTGTACCTTTTTACCCTGTATTGCCTTTGATTTTTATTTTGACTGTAGCTTGGTTGCTTTGGTCTAGCTTGGCTTATTCTGGATGGGGCGCATTGGTTGGTGTTGCTTGCCTAGCAGTCGGAGCTGTAATACTATTATTCGAATCGAAAACTTAAAAATCGATAAAAGTTACCAAAGTTCATATTTCTTTGGTATCGTTAAAAAAAATAAGGAGACGATTTTGAAAACTATTGTATTTGCATTGTTAACTTTATTCTTCGTCGACAGTGCTTTTGCACAAAACGCGTGTGAAATGAAAGCGGCGGATAAGAAACTCAACGGTGCTGCGAAAAACAGTTTCGTTAAAAAGTGTGAAAAAGATGTTCGATCAGCTTGTGAGAGTGATGATGTAAGTAAAAGAACAAGCGGCGCAGCTAAGGAAGCACACATCAAAAAGTGTGTAAAAGATAATCTCAATAATTAAACGACTAATATCATGTTCAAAACACTTCGTAGCTTTACTCGGTATATCCCTTGGGGATTATGTATTATTTTTGCAATTCTAATAGGGCTAGAAATTAGAGATGGTCGATCAGATATAGGGACTTATGTTTGGTTTGCTTCATTGACGTTTTTAAGTTACCTTGGATTTAGAGATACATTTCAAAACAGTCATGCCATTCTAAAAAATTATCCTGTTTCTGGGCATTTACGGTTTCTGTTTGAAACTTTCCGTCCTGAAATAAGACAATATTTACTTGAATCAGATAATGAGAAAATTCCTTTTTCTCGTAATCAGCGCGCACTGGTCTATCAAAGATCTAAAGGAGCTTCCGATAAGCGTCCTTTGGGTACGATAGAAGATAACTATAAAAACGGTACTGAGTGGTTGATGCACACCATTAATCCAACAGGACACATCAAACCAGAGGATTTAAGAGTTCAAGTAGGCGGTCAAAGTTGTTTAAAGCCATACTCAATTTCTATCTTTAATATTTCGGCAATGAGTTTTGGTTCATTGTCTGCAAATGCAATTATGGCGCTTAATAAAGGTGCCAAGATGGGAGGTTTTGCTCATGACACGGGTGAGGGATCGGTGTCTGATTATCATCGCCGTTATGGCGGTGATTTAATTTGGGAGTTAGGCTCTGGTTACTTTGGTTGTAGAACTCCTGAAGGAAAATTTGACCCAGAACGTTTCGCTAAAGTTGCTGCTGAACCGCAAATTAAGATGATTGAGATTAAGATTTCTCAAGGGGCTAAACCGGGGCATGGGGGTGTATTGCCTGCAGCAAAGATTACCCCTGAGATTGCGAAAACGCGTGGCATTCCTATGGGAGTTGATTGCAATTCTCCCGCTGGCCATTCAGCTTTCTCAACCCCCTTGGAGCTAATGCAATTTATAACTCAATTGCGCGAACTATCTGGCGGAAAACCTGTTGGCTTTAAGATCTGTATTGGTAAGATCAGTGAATGGTTTGCAATCATCAAGGCAATGCTTGAAACAAAAGTGGTACCTGATTTCATTGTGATTGATGGCAGTGAGGGTGGAACTGGAGCAGCTCCAGTGGAATTTGTGGATCATGTTGGAACACCGATGCGTGATGGGCTAAGACTTGTTCATATGAGCTTAATTGGAGCAGGTTTACGTGACCAAATCAAACTAGGGGTTGCTGGCAAAATAATTTCTGCTTTTGATATTGTTAGGGCTTGTGCTATTGGTGCTGATTGGTGTAACTCTGCAAGAGGCTTTATGTTTGCCATAGGCTGTATCCAATCTAGAAGTTGCCATACTGATTTATGCCCAACAGGTGTTGCAACCCAAGATGCAATGCGTCAGAAGGCTTTAAATCCTGAAGATAAATCTCATAGAGTGTTTCATTTTCATCAAAACACATTGATTGCACTTGGCGAGTTAATGGCAGCAGCTGGTTATTCCCACACTTCGCAATTGGACGCAAATACCCTCGTGAGAAGAAATGAAAATGGAGTTGCTACACCTCTAGGAAAGAACTTACTCAATTTAGCACCAAATGTTCTTTTAACTCGTGATGCTGAGATTCATTTGAATTCTTACTTTAATGGACTTGGTGATTATTGGTCTAGCGCAAATCCTGCACATTGGTAAATATTTCTAAATAATGTTTAGTCCAAAATCAATTGCGATATTTGCACTATCCCTATTAGCTTCCATAGCTTTAGCGCTTCATTATTTGGTTCCAGCGCCACCTAGAAAAATTGTTATTGCTACAGGCGCTCAGACAGGACAATACTTTCGTTTAGGAAACGAGTTCAAAGCGGAACTTGAAAAAAATGGGATTAAAGCAGAAATTCTTGTTACTAAAGGGTCAATTGAAAATCTAGAATTATTAAATGACCCTAAATCAAAAGTTGACTTGGCCTTTATTCAATCAGGAACTGCTTCTTCAAAAGAGTATCCGGAGCTTCAGTCATTGGCTGGGGTTTTTTATGAGCCTTTATGGCTTATTTATTATGCAAAGTCATTTGCCAATAGCTCTAGACCACCAGATAGGATAGAAGATTTAATCAGTAAAAAAATATCTATTGGAGTACCTGGTAGTGGAACTCGTAAGCTTGTTGAGACTATTTTTTCACTCGATCAAATTAAAACACAGGCTCCAAATTTCTTAGAGCTTGGCACTGATCAAGCCCTTGAGAAATTAAAGTTGGGTGAAATAGATGCCATGTTTATCACGGTGAATAATCGCGCTCAGATTATGCAAAAAGTATTTTCAGATCCAAATTTAAAAATTATGTCATTTTCTAAGGCATATGGATACCCACCAAGAATTAAGGGCATTAGTGTATTGACTGTTAAAAGAGCAACATTGGACATTATGAATGATTCACCTAATCAAGATATCCTTCTTTTAACTGCCACAGCTGAGTTGGTTTCCAGAAAAGATTTACATCCGGCGATTAGTTCACTCATTATGGATTTTTCTGGGGACTTATTGTCTCAAGCAGATATTTTGAGTGAAGAACGTACTTTCCCAAGTCCTAATCATTTAAGCTTTGACATCAATGATGACGCGCAAAAAGTGATGCGTGAGGGTCCTAGCTTTTTACATCGATATCTACCATTCTGGGTAGCCGTTTGGGTTGATCGATTAATTAGAGTCATTATTCCATTATTAGCAATTTTGATTCCCTTATTTAATTTCTTACCTTCAATTTTGCAATATCGCACAAAATTTAAATTTGCTGCAATCTATAAAGAGTTACGTAAAGTTGAATCTCGTATTCAATCTGGCGACTATGATTTAAGTTCAGTCAATAAAGAGTTACATGAGCTTCACAATAGGGCAATACGCTTAAAAGTATCTCAGTTTAATACTAGAGATATTTATGATCTTTTGGCACATATTGGTGATGTGCAACGACGAATTGAGGATGGAAAAAAGATTATCTAATAACAAATATATTCAGAAATTGCAGAGATATCGAAATTAATGGTCCAAGCCATAGATCACCTAGAATCCCAACAAAAGATAAGCCGATAACAATAAAAAAACCATAAGGTTCTAGTTGTGCAAAAAATCTTGCTTGTTTGTATGGGAGAAGTCCAACTAGAATTCTTCCGCCATCTAGAGGTGGAATTGGAAAAAGATTGAAAACTGCTAAAACAATATTCCAATATATTCCTGCTTTTGCCATATCTATAAGAAATGGATGGTTAAAAGATATATTTAATATAGAAAATAAGATTGTCCATATAAACGCTTGAACAAAATTAGATGCTGGTCCAGCGAGTGCGACCCAAACCATATCTCTTTTAGGGTGTTTGAGTGCAGAAAAGTTTACAGGAACAGGTTTTGCATAACCAAATAAAAAAGGTGAGCCTGAAAGTTTTAAAACTAATGGAATCAAGAAAGTTCCTACTGGATCCACATGCTTTAATGGATTTAGAGTTACTCTTCCTAAAGAGTAAGCCGTATAGTCGCCAAAATATTTAGCAGCGTAACCATGAGCTGCTTCGTGAAGAGTAATCGCTAAAATTAGTGGTGGAGCAACAGTCAGAATTGTGTAAATTAAGTCTGTTTCCATAGGTGCTTTCTAAATAGGATTTATAAACCAAAGCCAAAGCTTAACATGCTGATGGAAGACATTTCTATTCCATCAGTAATAATCTCTGCAGATTCAGTCTCGTCTTTTAAACCCAGTGTATAAATAGCAGGTAAATAATGTTCAGGTGATGGAGATGCCATGCGAGCATATTGATTTGAATTTTCCCATTCAACTAATGGTTCATCTATATTCGCAATCAGCTGCGATTTAAAGAAATCATTGTAGCCAGTTGCCCAAATTGGGGGAGCAACAGTTTGATTCCATGAAATCAAACGCAGGTTATGAACAATGTTGCCACTACTGATAATCAAGACATTCTCACTACGAAGAGCTTGTAAAGTTTTACCGATAGAGAAGTGATCCTTATTAGAAAGAGTAGCATCAATACTCATTTGAACAACAGGAATATTTGCATTTGGGTACATATATTTAAGAATTGACCATGAGCCATGATCAATTCCCCATTCAGATTCTTCAAGGGTAATATTGGGATATTGCGAGGCAATCAACTCTTTGACTCTATGAGCGAGCGCTGGAGAGCCTGGGCAAGGGTATTGAATTTGAAATAGTGCTTCTGGAAAGCCTCCAAAATCATGAATGGTTTTTGGAGAATCCATTGCAGTTAGCCAAATGCCTCTTGTGTACCAATGAGCTGAAATCATGAGAATTGCTTTTGGAATGGGAATACTTTGACCTACTTTTTCCCAAGCAAGAGTGTACTCATTAGGTTCAATTGCGTACATTGGTGAGCCATGTCCCATAAAAAGCACAGGCATACGCATAATATTCTTCTGCCCTATTAATTAGATACTTTGCGAGGGATAGCAGCTTTAGGGAGATCGAATAATAAGATCTCGGCTTCTTGACCTTTTTCTAAAATGACGGAAGTCTCCTCAACAAGCATGAGAGCGTCACCTGTTTCAAGCGAGACATCGTTTACACTCAAGCTTCCTCTAGCAACATGAATATAAGCGATTCTGTCGTTTGCTAAAGTGTGTTGTGCTGCTTCATCTCCGTTGATCAATGCAGCGTATAAAAAGGTATTCGAGTGAATTGTTACTGAATTTTGAGCACCATCAGGTGAAGCAACTAAACGTAATTTACCTCTTTTTTCTTCAGCGGAAAATAAGGTTTGTTCGTAACTTGGATCAACACCCAATAAGTCAGGTTGAATCCAAATTTGCAAAAGGTGTGTTGTTTGATTTTCAGCATGATTGTATTCACTATGCATGACGCCTTTGCCAGCACTCATACGTTGTACCTCATGAGGATAAATTGCTCTCCCATTGCCCATGCTGTCTTTGTGTGCTAATTCTCCCTCAAGAACATAAGTGATGATTTCCATGTCTTTGTGACCATGGGTGCCAAAACCTTTTCCTGATGCAATCCAGTCTTCGTTAATGACACGAAGGGGGCCAAAACCCATAAAGTTAGGATCATAATAATCTGCAAAAGAAAAGCTATGGAAAGATTTGAGCCAACCGTGGTCGGCATATCCACGGGATAGGGCTGCGCGTTTATATTTCATATCGGTACAAGTTAAAAATAGAATATATTAAGCATAATCTATTTTTGTTAACTGTACCGATATTATCGGTAATAACTTGATTATAAAAAGTTAATATGTTTTGTAGGGCAAGAATTTGCCTGATAACACAACATTAACACGATCTCCTTTAGGGTCAGGCTCGCGCTGAATATCCATTGAAAAATCAATAGCGCTCATAATGCCATCACCGAATTCTTCATGAATTAACTCTTTAATAGTCGTGCCATAAACACTAACAATTTCGTACCAACGATAAATTAACGGATCTGTTGGAACAGCTGTTGGTAGAGATCCTTTGTAAGGAACAATTTGTAGCCAAGCCATTTCTTCGTCGCTTAAGTCAAAAAGCTTTCCTGCAGCTTCAGCTTGCGTCTTAGTAAATGTCATTTGACCTAAACAAGCGGCAGTAACCCACTCTTTGGATTCACCTATGGTGGTAGCGATATCTCCCCATTTCAACCCTTTTTTTACTTTTGCAGTAATAATTTTTGCGGTGACTAATTCACGATTCATATGTTTCCTTTCAAATTAATTAATAGTAGATTCTTCAAGACCTGGGTAAACCACCAAGGGTTCATAATTAGTTAAAACCTTTCCTTGTGCTGCTTCTGCTTGCAATTGCTTTGATCTGTTTACCAAGAAATCAACCAAATGATTTCTCACTGGATAATATTTTGCTTCATGGTGCAAAGTGGCACGCTGTCTATTTTTGGGTAGGGTATTCACAACAATTTCTGCAATTTTTGCATTGGGGCCATTACTCATCAACATAATGCGATCCGAGAGCAGAATGGCTTCGTCAACATCATGCGTGATCATAAAAACGGTTTGATTTGTTTCTTTACATATTTTTAGTAGTTCGTCTTGAATCACACCTCTTGTTAGAGCATCAAGAGCACCGAAGGGTTCATCCAAAAGAAGCATTTGTGGTTCGATAGCAAATGCTCTAGCGATACCAACACGCTGTTTCATACCACCAGATAATTCAGAAGGTTTTTTCTTATTGGCTCCAGATAGTCCAACTAAAGCTAGAAACTTATTAGCTTGCTCTTCTATTTGTGCTTTTGTCCAATCAGGATATTTTGATTTAACAGCAAAACAAACATTTTCGAGAACTGTCATCCATGGCATCAGTGCGTGTCCTTGGAATACAACTCCACGTTCAAGTCCTGGACCATTAATTTCTCTTTCCATCATAAATGCATATCCCGATGTTGCTTTTTCTAAGCCGGCTAATACATTTAGGATGGTAGTTTTGCCACATCCAGAGTGTCCAATAATGCAAATAAATTCACCTTTTTGGATTTCGAAATTAATACCTTCAAAAACTGGAGCTGAATTTGAGTTGTAAGATTTGGAAAGGTTTTGTACCTTTAGAAAAGATTTATTAGTCTGCATAGGAAACCATTTTTTGTAATTGACCGAAA
>DAIQPR010000068.1:0-11662 GCA_036787315.1 Polynucleobacter sp.
GTATTGGTAGACACAATTAATTTAAAAAAATGACTGAAAGAAAATTTTTAAACATTCAAGTTGAACTAACTGAAGATGACATTCGTCTTTTTCAGAATACTTCGGTTCTAGTTGCCGGTGATGTGATGCTTGATCGGTATTGGTTTGGCGATACTGAGCGTATTTCACCTGAAGCGCCGGTTCCTGTGGTTGCTATCAAAAGGGTAGATGAACGATTGGGTGGTGCTGCCAACGTTGCGCGTAATATTGCTTCATTGGGTGCTCAAGTTCAGCTTATAGGACTTATTGGGCAAGACGAGGCAGGCAAACAGGTACAACAAATACTCTTGGACCTTGGCATTAAAAGCTTGCTCCAAGTCGATGACACTGTTCCTACTATTGTGAAATTACGGGTTGTTGCAAGGCAGCAGCAGTTGATTCGATTAGATTTTGAGAAAGAGCCTGATTTAGATTCTTTAATCTCAAAGCTTCAAAGTTTTGAAGATGCTGTTCCTACTGCGGATGCAGTTATATTTTCAGACTATGGTAAAGGTGCTTTAAGACATATTTCTCAGATGATACAAATTTGTCGTCAAGAAGGAAAAATTACTTTGGTTGATCCTAAGGGAAGTGATTACTCAAAGTACAAAGGGGCTACAGTGATTACGCCAAATCGAAGTGAGCTTAAACAGGTTATTGGTTCTTGGACTAGTGAAGCTGATTTAGCTTTAAAGGCGCAAAACCTTCGTGAAAATTTAGGGCTTCAAGCAATTTTATTGACACGTTCTGAAGAAGGTATGACTTTGTTTCAGGAAAATAAAATAAGTCATGTTGGAGCGCAGGCCAGGGAGGTTTTTGATGTTTCAGGAGCAGGCGATACTGTGATTGGAACGATGGCTTTGGCTTTAGCAGCAGGATGGGATTGGGAAAAAGCGATGGCTTTAGCAAATCGTGCGGGTGGCATTGTTGTTGGAAAGCTTGGCACTGCGACAGTATCCTTGGAGGAGTTAAGATGAAATTTATAGTAACTGGTGCAGCTGGATTTATTGGTTCTAATCTTGTTCACGCACTCAATTTACGCGGTGAAAAAGACATCATTGCGGTTGATGATTTATCGGATTCAAAAAAATATCGTAACTTAGCAGATTGTGAGATATCTGACTATTTTGATAAATCTGAATTTATTCAAGTATTAAAAAGTAAATCAATAGGTCGCATTGCAGCGATTTTTCATGAAGGCGCATGTTCAGACACGATGGAGTCTGATGGTCTTTACATGATGAAGAACAACTACCGTTACACCTTAGATCTTTTAGATATTTGTGCTGAACAGGGTATTCCTTTAATTTATGCTTCATCTGCAGCAACCTATGGTGGTTCAAGCAGTTTTGTAGAAAAACGCGAATTTGAAAAGCCTCTCAATATTTATGGCTATTCAAAATTTTTGTTTGATCAAATTGTGCGTCAAAGAATGGCTGCCAATGCTTTAAAGAGTCAGGTTGTGGGATTACGTTACTTTAATGTTTATGGCCCTAGAGAGTCTCATAAAGGGCGGATGGCCTCAGTAGCATTTCATCATTTTCATCAGTATCAAGATAAAGGTTTTGTTAAATTATTTGGATCCTATGATGGATATGAAGCGGGAGAACAAAAGAGAGATTTTGTTTACATAGAAGATGTTGTAAATGTAAATTTGTTCTTTTACGAAAATCCACAAATTAACGGAATTTATAATTTAGGTACTGGTCGTGCTCAAGCTTTTAACGATGTAGCATTGTCTGTTATTAATCGATTAGATCAGATTCGATTAGCAAGTGATTTTAAGGATCAATCTTTAGAAAACGTATTGGAAAGTAAAAAACTCCAGTACATTGATTTTCCGGATGATTTAAAAGGTAAATACCAATCGTTTACGCAAGCAAGTCTTGATCAATTAAGAAGTGTTGGGTATGACAAATCTTTCCATACTGTCGAAGAGGGCGTTGGAAAATATGTCACTTGGTTATCAGATAATTCTGATTTTCTGGCTGAGCGCTAATAGCGATTTAGTAGAGTCAACAATACAAAATTCTCCTCGTTAAGTTCGGACATGCAAAATCAATTGCATGTTTTTTAGGAGAGTTTATGAAGCATTTAAATACATCATTCAATCGTTTTAACATGAGTAAGGGAATAGCTGCTGCTGTTCTAGGGGCATCTATTCTTTTTGGAGCACCTGCATATGCTGTCAATATCAATTCTGCAACTGTAGAGATCTTGCAAAATGTAAAGGGTATTGGGCCTGCAAGAGCAAAAGCAATTGTTGAAGAAAGAGAAAGAAATGGGGCTTTTGTCAGTGCTGAAGATTTAAGTATTCGAATTCGAGGAATTGGTGAGAAAACGGTTGAGAAGATGACTGAGTCAGGTTTAACTTTTGATGGTGTAGAACCCATTACGAGAGCTAAAAGTATTCGAATGAAATAAAGATGTAATGATCCGTTACATTTAAAACCCATCTTTGGGTTTTCTACAAGGGCACTAGATAGAGTTAAAATAAGCTATCTACTGCCCATTATCTAATATGAATTCACCAAAAATTTTCTATCCTACTATCGCAGATACCGTTGGTAATACTCCACTCGTGCGACTCCAACGTATCCCTGGAGAAGGCAATCTAATTCGTAATAATATTATTTTAGGCAAGCTTGAAGGAAACAATCCAGCTGGTTCTGTGAAAGATCGCCCTGCGCTATCTATGTTTCGACATGCTGAGCAACGTGGACAAATCTCTCCTGGTGATACCTTGATTGAGGCAACAAGTGGAAATACTGGAATAGCTTTAGCAATGGTTGCTTCTATTCTTGGGTACAAGATGATTTTGGTCATGCCAGAGAATCAAAGTATTGAAAGACGTCAAAGTATGACTGCTTATGGGGCTGAATTAATCCTTACCCCAGCATCTGGTGGTATGGAATATGCACGAGATTATGCTGTTCAATTGCAAAAAGAGGGACGTGGAATTATTTTGGACCAGTTTGCAAACAAGGATAATCCTTTAGCTCACTATGAAGGGACTGGGCCTGAGATTTGGCGCGATACACATGGACAAATCACACACTTTGTATCCTCGATGGGAACTACAGGAACCATCACTGGAACATCACGTTTCCTAAAAGAACAAAATCCACACATTCAAATTATTGGTGTTCAGCCAACAGAGGGATCACAGATTCCTGGAATTAGAAAATGGGCGCCTGAGTATTTGCCTAAAATTTATGAACCATCTAGAGTTGATCAGCTTGAATATGTTTCTCAGGCTGAAGCAGAAGAAATGTGCCGTCGCATGGCAAGAGAAGAGGGAATATTTTGCGGAATATCTGCGGCAGGAACACTTGTAGCTGCTCTAAGAATTGCAGAGCGCATCGAGAACGCAACGATTGTCTTTATCGTGTGTGACCGCGGCGACCGTTATTTGTCGACTGGCGTTTTTCCTGCTTAGTGTTTTTTGATTTTTCTTTGTTTTGAACAACTGCTTGTCCAAACTCAGTGACTGACATCGCATAAAAAAAACTTCGATTGTATTGTGTAATTACTTCAAAGTTTTTTAATCCTACAGCATACTCTGTGGAAGTTTCCCCCTTTTTATTAATACTTGGTAAGTCAATGATTAGGGCGGGGCTATTCTCATTTAAAGGTGATGGAATATGAGAAATGATTTTTTTATTTTTGAACTCACCTAGATTGAATTTAGGATTTGGATCACCATCAGCAAAATCCTTCACAGCAGAACTATCTTGCATCGATGAATCGATGTTTAAATAGATTGGTTCACCAGTTTTCCAGCCGTGCATTATAAGAAAGTTAGCAATGCTTTGCATGGCGTCTTTAGGTCTATTACGCAGATTGATGATGCCATCTCCATCACCATCTTGAGCATATTTTCTGATACTAGAAGGCATAAATTGTGGCATGCCAATAGCTCCTGCAAATGAGCCCTCTTGGTTGAGGCAGATTTTGAAATTGTTGATTTCAACATTTGATCTATCGTAAGGTAAGCAGTTAAGAAGATGGTCATAGAGTTGCTCTCTAAACATAGCGCTACGACTGGTTTGATTTGGACTAGGGGGGTAGTCAAATGCGAAAGTGCTAAGAACATCCTTAACTGAGAAAGAGCCCATGTTTCTGCCATAGACTGTCTCAACACCTAATATTCCAACAATCACAGATATTGGAACACCTGTATCTTTTTCTAACTGGTTGAGGAATGTATGATGTTCTTCTAAAAACTTTTTTCCAGCTGTAATACGAGTAGGACTCATTACATTGGATAAATAGGAGGCCCAATTTTTTTTACTTGGGCCAGATGAAGATGGGACCATATATTGTCGTGCTACGGATTGCCATTTCATATCGTGAAACACATCTCGTAGTAATTCAATAGAAACATTTTCACGAATAGCAAACTCTATCAAAAAGAAATCTAAGGTTTGCTCTTTACTTAATTGAACCGAATTATTATCTGAGGTAGTTTGGCTTATGTTTTGGGCGTGGCAAGGGGTATTTATGGATAGGAAAAATATCAAATAAAAACTAAAAAAGAGGAATTGTGAGGGGCGTTTTAAAAAAAGCATAATGAATAGGGGTTTAGGTAATAATAAGATTATTACTTAAAAAAAGATAAGTTATATGGCAACAGGTTATGTCAGTCATCCTGACTTTTTAAAACACGAGATGGGAAGTTTTCATCCGGAATGTCCTCAGCGTATCAGTGCAATCGAAGACCAACTTATTTTAGGTCGTATTGATGATTTTTTAACACAAATTGATGCTCCTCTTGCCACTGAAAGCCAGATTGAGTTAGTTCATGATCATGCTTTGATTGAATCCTTGAAACAACAAAGCCCTCAAAGTGGATATTATGAAATTGATGGTGACACCATCATGAATCCGCATAGCTACCAAGCAGCATTGAGAGCTGTTGGAGCCTGTATTGCAGCGGTTGATGCAATTATGCAAGGGCAAGTTGACAATGCCTTTTGTGCGGTGAGGCCTCCTGGTCATCATGCGGAGCCCTCTAAAGCGCAGGGTTTCTGTTTTTTCAACAATATTGCTATAGCTGCTAAATATGCAATGGAAAAATATCATCTCAATAGAGTTGCCATTATTGATTTTGATGTTCATCACGGAAATGGTACAGAGGCCGCTTTTAAAGATGATCCTCGTGTTTTGATGTGTAGTTTTTTCCAGCATCCGCTCTACCCATTTACAGGCGCAAATAGTAGTGCTGCAAATATGTTGAATATACCTGTGCCAGCTTTTACAAAGGGCGGAGATATACGTTCGATTGTTTCTGACATATGGATGCCAAGGTTAGAAGAATTTGCGCCAGAATTTATTTTTGTCTCAGCTGGTTTTGATGCTCATAGAGAAGATGATTTAGGGCAATTAGGTTTAGTGGAGGCTGATTATGCATGGATCACTCAACAAATACAGAAGATTGCAAAGAAATATGCGCATGGACGCATCTTAAGCACTTTAGAGGGTGGCTATCACTTATCAGCTCTTGGAAGAAGTGTTGTAGCGCACTTGAAAGAATTAGCAGAAATTTAAAGATGAATGATTGGAGAATGTAGATGACTGATATGTACACAAGGGGCTTAGAAAAAACGCCTGCTAACTACACCCCAATGACGCCGTTAAGTTTTATACAACGTGCAGCAAGTGTGTATCCGAATCATTTAGCGATTGTTCATGGAACATTAAGGCAAGATTGGCAGACCACTTATCAACGTTGTATTCAGTTGGCAAGTGCGCTTGTTAAGCATGGCGTACAACGAGGCGATACTGTTGCAGTGATGTTGCCTAATACGCCCCCAATGGTAGAAGCACATTTTGGAGTACCGATGGCTGGTGCTGTTTTAAATTCATTAAATACGCGTTTAGATCCAGAGGCTATAGCATTCATGCTGGGGCATGGAGAAGCGAAGGTGGTCATAGTTGACCCTGAATTCAGCCATACCATGAAAAAAGCAATAGAGATTGCAAATTTGACAGATATCTTAGTGATAGATATTCAGGATGAACTTTATCAAGGTGATGGTCAAGCAATTGGCAAGCTAGATTATGAAAGTTTCTTACATTCTGGTGATCCTAAATATTCGTGGGTTGGACCTGCTGATGAATGGGATGCGATTTGTCTCAATTACACATCTGGAACAACAGGAAACCCTAAAGGGGTGGTGTATCACCATAGAGGTGCGATGACGAATGCCGTATCCAATATTTTGGAATGGGATATGCCCAAGCATCCGGTCTATTTATGGACATTACCTATGTTTCATTGCAATGGTTGGTGTTTCCCATGGACTGTAGCTGCCAGGGCTGGGGTTAATGTATGTTTGCGAAGAGTTGACGCACAACATATATTTCAAGCGATTAAAGATCATGGCGTCACCCATTATTGTGCCGCCCCAATTGTTCATGGATTACTTGTAAACGCCAGTGATGCATTAAAAGAAGGTGTCCCATCAGGCGTCAAAGCCATGGTTGCCGGAGCTGCTCCTCCAGCTGCAATGATTGAGGGGATGGAAAAAATGGGTTTTGACTTAACCCATGTTTATGGTCTTACTGAGACGTATGGACCAGCGGCAGTATGTGTAAAACACGAAACATGGAAAGATTTAGATATTGGTGAGAGAGCCACATTAAATGCTCGCCAGGGTGTGCGCTATCACCTGCAAGATGGTATGACAGTGATGGATCCAGAAACAATGCAAGCTGTTCCAGCAGATGGGCAAACGATGGGTGAAATTATGTTTCGTGGAAATATTGCGATGAAGGGTTATTTAAAAAATGAGGCAGCAACTAAAGAGGCGTTTGCTGGAGGATGGTTTCACAGCGGTGATTTAGCAGTGATTCATCCTGATGGTTATATCAAGATTAAGGACCGCAGTAAGGATATTATTATTTCAGGGGGAGAAAACATCTCTTCAATTGAAGTGGAAGATGTTTTATATCGTCATCCTGCGGTAATAGCTGCTGCGGTTGTTGCAAAACCTGATCCTAAGTGGGGGGAAACTCCTTGTGCCTTTATCGAGGTAAGACCTGGAGTAGATGTAAGTCCGCAGGATATTGTTGCGCATTGCAAATTACATTTAGCTGGATTTAAAGTCCCCAAAGCTATTGTCTTTGGTGATTTACCCAAAACATCCACTGGAAAGATTCAAAAATTTGAATTAAGAAAAAGAGCGGGATCTACGCAAGCGATCGATGTTTAAACTATTTATGGCCTTGAAAAACCATATTAAGTTTAATGTTGAGATTGCAGTAAAATCAAAATAGAAGAATCAACATTACAGGCAATTACCATGAAAATTTTAGTAGCAGTAAAGCGTGTTGTAGATTACAACGTAAAAGTACGAGTTAAGTCAGATCAATCTGGTGTTGAAACAGCGAATGTAAAAATGAGCATGAACCCATTCGATGAAATTGCTGTTGAAGAGGCTGTAAGATTGAAGGAAGCTGGCGTTGCAACTGAAGTCATCGCTGTTTCAATTGGAGTGGCGCAATGTCAAGAAACATTAAGAACCGCGATGGCTATTGGTGCAGATCGTGCAATTTTGGTTGAAACCGATGAAGAAATGCAGCCCTTAGCAGTTGCTAAGGTATTAAAAGCCATTGCTGATCGTGAAAATCCACAATTATTGATTCTTGGCAAACAAGCAATTGATGATGATAGTAATCAAACTGGCCAAATGTTGGCTGCTCTCATGAACATTCCTCAGGCAACATTTGCATCAAAAATTGTTGTTGATGGACAAAATTTAACAGTAACCCGCGAAGTAGATGGTGGACTTGAGACCATTCAAACATCATTACCTGCAGTTGTTACAACAGATTTACGTTTGAATGAGCCACGTTATGTGACTTTGCCAAACATCATGAAGGCGAAGAAAAAAACTTTAGATACGTTTAAGCCCGCCGACTTAGGAGTTGATGTTAGTCCTAGGATTAAAACAGTAAGTGTTCAAGAGCCGCCGAAGCGTCAAGCAGGGGTAATGGTTCCTGATATTGCAACACTCGTTGATAAATTAAAGAATGAAGCGAAGGTAATTTAAATGACAGTTCTCGTAATTGCTGAACACCAACAGCAGCAAATTCAAGCTAGTACTCTTAACGTTATTAGTGCAGCCTTACAAATTGATCAAGATGTTGAATTATTGCTCATGGGTGAAAACCTTGAAGAAGCATCTAATCGTGCTACGCAGATACAGGGTGTAAAGAAAGTATTGATTGCACAAAGTCCAATCTTTGCTAATCAATTAGCGGAAAATCTCACCAATCAAGTTTTATCGATTGCTAAAAATTACAGTCATATTCTTGTTGCAGCAAGTGCTAATGGTAAAAATATCATGCCACGTATTGCTGCTTTATTAGATATTGCGCAGATTTCAGAGATTACAAAGGTGATCAGTCCTGATACTTTTGAGAGACCAATTTATGCAGGTAATGCAATTGCGACAATTACTTGTAATGATCCAATTAAAGCGATTACGGTTCGTTCTACTGGATTTGAACCAGTATCTTCAACAGGTGGTCAAGCCTCTGTGGATCAGGTTGCAGTGATCAGTGATTCTGGTTTAAGTAAATTTATTTCTCAAGAAACGACGAAGTCGGATCGTCCAGAGTTAACTGCTGCAAAAATGATTGTGTCAGGGGGTAGAGGTTTAGGATCGTCTGAACAGTATCAGCAAATTATGGAGCCTTTAGCAGATAGCTTGGGAGCAGCTCTTGGCGCTTCTAGAGCGGCGGTTGATGCTGGATATGTACCGAATGATTATCAAGTTGGTCAGACTGGAAAGATTGTTGCACCGCAGTTATATGTTGCAGTGGGTATTTCTGGGGCTATTCAACATTTAGCAGGTATGAAGGATTCAAAGGTTATTGTTGCCATCAATAAAGATCCTGATGCTCCTATTTTTGGAGTTGCAGATTATGGTTTAGTAGCTGATTTATTTACTGCGGTCCCTGAGTTAGTAAATGCTTTGAAAAATGAATCTTAAATAAGGAATTGATATGACATATCGTGCACCTGTAAAAGAAATGATGTTTTTGATGAATCATTTAGCAGGTTTTGAAAAGTTAACGCAATTACCTTATTTCGCTCAGGAGCCAATTGATCTTGAGACTGTAGAAGCAATATTAAATGAGTCTGCTAAGTTGTCTGAGGAGGTGCTGGCTCCATTAAATTGGATTAGTGATCAGCAGCCAAGCCATCTTACTCAGGAAGGTGTCGTAACTTCACCTGGATTTAAAGATGCTTTCCAACAATATGTAGAGGCTGGATGGCAAGGGATTACTCATCCCGCATCCTATGGTGGACAAGGTTTACCAAAGATTATTTCAACTGCTTGCCAAGAGATGGCAAATTCTGCATGTTTATCATTTTCCCTATGTCCCATGTTGACTGATGGGGCGATTGAAGCATTAATTACTGCGGCTAGTGATGATTTAAAATCTCGTTTTATTCCCAATATGATTTCTGGGAAGTGGACAGGCACCATGAATCTAACAGAGCCTCAAGCGGGTTCTGATCTTGCCCTTGTAAGAACGCGTGCTGAGCCTCAAGCTGATGGCACTTTTAAAATTTTTGGCACCAAAATTTATATTACTTATGGTGACCATGACTTTACAGAAAACATTATTCATTTAGTCTTAGCTAGGACACCAACTGCTCCTCAAGGGGTAAAGGGTATATCTCTATTTGTGGTGCCTAAGGTAAATGTAGATAAAGATGGCAATTTAACTGAAAAGAATGATGTTCAATGTATATCTTTAGAACACAAATTAGGTATCAAGGGTAGCCCAACTGCAGTACTTCAATTTGGAGATCACGGCGGTGCAACAGGCTATCTTGTTGGAGAGGAAAATCGTGGTTTAGAGTACATGTTCATTATGATGAACGCTGCAAGGTTTGGTGTCGGTATGCAAGGGGTTTCTCTAGCAGAAAGAGCTTATCAAAAAGCGGTAAGCTATGCAAAAGAGCGTATTCAAAGTAGGGACTTGTCAGGTTCAACAGGGCCAGTAGCAATCATTCATCACCCTGATGTAAAACGCATGTTAATGACGATGCGTTCTTATACAGAAGCTGCTAGAAGTTTAGCGTATGTCGCAGTTGCAGCCTCAGATGCAGCAGAGCATGGTGAAGATGAAAAGACAAGGCTAGTCAATCAATCCTTCTATGAGTTTTTGGTACCCATTGTTAAAGGTTTTTCTACAGAAATGTCTGTTCAAGTTGCCAGCTTAGGAGTTCAAGTCCATGGTGGTATGGGTTTTATTGAAGAAACCGGTGCTGCGCAGTATTACCGTGACGCTCGCATATTGCCAATTTATGAAGGAACAACAGCAATTCAGGCCAATGACTTAATTGGTAGAAAAACTTTAAGAGATGGTGGTGCAACTGCTCAGGCAATTGCTCAGCAGATTCAATTAACAGAAAATGATTTAGTCAAATCGGACTCGCCTGCAGCAAAAGTATTTTTAATTCATTTACAAGAAGCGCGACAATCCTTTGAGAAGGTTGTTGGTTTTGTTTTAAACAACACGAAAACAGATATCAAGGCAGTATTTGCTGGAAGTGTGCCTTATCTTCAGCTATGTGGTCTTACTTTAGCTGGTTGGCAAATGGCAAGGGCATTGTTGTCTGCAGAAAAATTACTTGAACAAGATGTTGATTTTTACGATTCAAAAATCAAATGCTCACAGTTCTATGCGCAACATGTATTGAGTCAGGTTCCTACTATAGCAAGATCTATTATTGAGGGTGGGGCAATAACCAATGCAATTGAAGCAGAGAAATTTTAAGTTTTACTGAGAGATTTCTTTAGCAGCTTCAACTTGGGTCACAAAGTATTGCTCAAACGCAATAGCAAGTCCGCTCATCAAGACAAATGCACCTATTAAAAGGGCGCAAATGATACTTATTATGACTAACCAGCCAGATTTGTTTTTCTGAGCACTGTGTTCATTGAATTGGCTATCAAAGCGCTCATCTAGTCTTAGGCCGAAAACCAATGTACACAGCCAACTAGTTAATAATGAAATATCACCAAGCGCAACAGCAATCCATCCCAATATAGAACTTTTTTCTGTGTTTGCAAGTTCAAACCAACCCCAAATACCTAGCAATAGGGCAATCAATTGCAAGTAGAACCAAATGGAATTTTTACCCTTTAAATAAAGCCAATGAAGACCTGTACCAGGTAAAAAAAGACTTAATAAGCAGACGACTAATTTTGATTTAAATGGTGTATTCATAAGGCTTAGATGATACCCTAAAACGCATCAATCTAAACCTTTGATTGATTTGTTTATGGAGGGCCTCTTCGTCCAAAAACAAGAACGTCACCGGTTCTACCTACCATTAAAAGCTGATCATCTTTAATTTGTAAAGAGCGGTAGTCTTCCAATTGGTTGAGGAAATCACGCTCTAATTCCATTCTGTAATTTTCAGCACACATCATTTTGGTGCTACCAATCTTACCAACTTGAACAGCGTTTTTAGCATCTGTTGTGAGTGAGCCAAAAAATCGATTACATCCTGAATAACCGGCAATCATCTTTTTATTTTGATCAATTTCAAAAATAATGGGCTCGCCATTATCGCCATGAGGAATTTTTCGCATTTGAACTCTACCATTGGCAT
>DAIQPR010000069.1:0-7226 GCA_036787315.1 Polynucleobacter sp.
GATCGAACCGCTGACCTCTTGCATGCCATGCAAGCGCTCTCCCAGCTGAGCTATAGCCCCGATCGTATAAGCTTTCAATTTCTGCACAACTTATAAATCGATCGTTTATATTAGCAATCAAAACAATCTAGTATTTTAGCCTATTTTTATGTAATTAAGCAATAACCCTGATGAACTTAAATAATAGAAAGTCGTTTTATAGACTCTTCTTTACCAATAATTGACATCATTGCATCAATTGCAGGGGTTTGTGTTGTTGCAAACATTAAATAACGAATTGGCATTGCTAACGCAGGCATCTTCACTGAATACTTCCCAAGAACAGTCTTCATAGCTGCAGCTATCGCTTCTTTAGACCCATCAGAGTCGTTCAACAAACCCACAAAATCTTGAATAGCTGGATGAATTGCAGGTGGAACATTTTTTATAAATTCCTCTGATTGAGAGTCATGTTGCGGCGGATTCATGTAAAACAATTTGGCCCCCTGCGCAATCTCAATTAAGGTATTTGCACGTGCTTTTAAAAGATCTACAACCTTTACAAAAGATGGTCCATTAACAACGTGTTCACCTTCAAAATATATCCCCTCTTTAATTGCAAAAGGTATTGTTCGCTTGGCTAAGTCTTGACTGTCAGCATTCTGAATATAGTGATGATTCAAAAAGATAAGTTTCTCAGGACTAAATTGGGCTGGGGATTTGCCTAAACTTTCTAAATCGAACCAACTTATAAATTGCTCTTTAGTAAATATTTCAGCATCACCATGTGACCAACCCAAACGTGCTAAATAATTTAAGATTGCTTCTGGCAAATACCCCGCTTCGTGATAATCACGCACACTCATCGCGCCATTTCTTTTACTCATTTTTTCACCCTGCTCATTCAGAACAGTTGGTAAATGACCATAGACAGGAACCTGACCACCAAGTGCATGAATAATATTAATTTGACGAGGAGTATTGTTAATGTGATCATCACCACGAATAACATGGGTTATCTTCATGTCTAAATCATCTACGACGACACAAAAATTGTATGTTGGTGTTCCATCAGGACGCGCTATCACTAAATCATCTAACTCTTCATTAGCAATGGAAATAACACCTTTCACAGCATCTTTCCAAACAACATTACCGCTGAGTGGATTCTTAAAACGTACTACAGGTTTGATCCCATCTGGTATCGCAGGAAGAACTTTACCTGGCTCTGGACGCCATGTGCCGTTATAACGTGGCTTTTCTTTATTGGCAATTTGTGCATCACGTAAAACATTGAGTTCTTCTTCACTCATATAGCAGTAATAAGCATCACCTTTTTGAATCATTTCCTGCAAAACAGCCTGATAACGATCTAAGCGTTGCATTTGATAAAAGGGACCTTCATCAATATCAAGGCCTAACCATTGCAAACCCTCAATAATGACATCAACTGCCTCTTGAGTTGATCTTTCTTGATCAGTATCTTCTATACGAAGAATAAAATCACCACCTTTAGCTCTTGCAAATGCCCATGGATACAGGGCACTTCTTAAATTACCAAGGTGAATAAAACCCGTTGGGCTCGGGGCAAATCGTGTACGAATTCGAGTGTTTAAATTTTCCATAAACGCTATTATCCCACGCCTTAATGTCTTACTTTAATGGGCTGCTGAAATTGCTTTTTGCTGAAAAGAAATATAACTTCCTAAAAGTAAAATTCCCGCAGAAAACAATAAACCGATACCTAAACTACCAGTCAGATCAGATAAATACCCTACGATGACGGGTCCAATGATCTGACCTGATGCAAAAGCAATTGTAAATATCCGAATCCCATAGATCCAATCTTCTTGTGGAAAATTGTGTTTTACAAATGCAGTTGTTGAAGAAACAGCTGTAACAATACTGGAACCAAACATCATCGCAGAAACAAAAATGAGAATGATCTGCCAAATCTCAACATTCTGATGATCTCCAAATAATGCAATCAAAGTTGGAATAAAACAGGCAATTGCTAAAACAAGATTAACCATACCAAGAACATAACCATCTTTTTTTTGATCTAATTTTTTTGACCAAATTTTGGATGAAAGCATGATAAATATTCCTAATAAACCATAAAAATAGTCTAACTTACTCCCTTGTAAACCAATTTCTCTAACGAGAGCTACTGAAAAAGTCATATAACCGATATAACCTAGTCCGTACAGAAAATAGCCCACGTTCATAGGTAGCATCTGCTTCATAGAAATGCGCTGATTAAAATGTGCACTGGCAATGGAGTAATCGAGCGCTTTTACTGGTCTAAATAAGGCAATTCCCAGGAAAACTGCCACTATTGCCATACCAAACCATGCATATTTCCAAGGGTGTTCTAAGCCATGATCCATAGCAAGAGAATTGAATTCATGAACTAATAAACTAGCTAAAACTATGCCAAAACCAACGCCACCATAATAAATCCCTAAAATCCAGCCAGACCTGTCAGGATGGAGAACTCCTATTTTTGCAGCTAGAGCCCCACCACTAACAAATATCCATGTGCTAGTTGCACCAACAATAAATCGAATTGTAAAAATGAGGTATACATTTGTTGAAAAGCCAGAAGCTGCAATTAAAAAAATGGTTGCTAAAGTGGCCCATAAAAAGACTTGATGTAATTTACTTCTGTCAAAAAGCCAATTACAAGTGAGAGCCCCGACTAAGTAACCTATTGCATTGGCTGTGTTCATGTTCCCAGAAACAAAATAATTCCAATGCAAATCTTCGCGCATTAATGGTAAAAACAAAGTGTAGGAAAAGCGCGATATACCCAATGCTATTGCCGCACCAAAAGCGAGTGCAACAGCACACCATATAGGATATTTTTGTTGGAATTCGACTGAATTTTGCATTACCCAATACAATAACAAATTATTCTTAAGCACAGTATTTTTGCAATGACTAATCAAACTTCATCCCCCAACTCTTCAGAAGTTGATATCCTACAAACCTTTTTGTTTGAAAAAAGCCAAGTTCGTGGTGAAATCGTTCGCTTAGGGCCATCATGGCAAACCATACAATCACGTCGCAACTACCCCACAGCAATAAAAAAACACCTCGGTGAAATGGTTGCCGCAGGAGCACTTCTTAGTGCCACGCTCAAATTTAATGGCACATTAATCATCCAAGCTCAAGGAACAGGTGTCGTCCGTTTATTAGTAGTGGAATGTAATGCTAATTTAGGATTAAGAGCAACGATTAAACTAGCTCCAAATATCGATCACAGCCTATTAGACGAAACGATGTCTTTAGCAGAACTAATCAACCCTGATGGTCAAGGCAAATTAGCTATCACACTTGATCCAGAAAATCGCTCAGATGGTCAACAAGCATATCAAGGCATTGTGCCCTTAATCCATTTAGGTAAGCCAGTTGAGTCCATTGCTGAGGCTATGATGGCTTATATGCATCACTCTGAACAATTAGAGACACATATTTCTTTAGCGTGTAATGATGAGTTTTCTAGCGGTATTTTGATCCAAAAACTCCCGAACATTGGAGGTAAGATTCGCGAATCAGTGAGTCAGGAAGAGTTGTTGGATGACTGGCAAAGATTTTTTCTATTAGTCAATACTGTAGATGATCATGAGATGCTTAGTACCGCTCCACAAGTGTTAATGCAGCGTCTTTTTGCTGATGAAGCAAACTATCAACAGGTTATGACTTTTGAAGCGCGTAATGTTCATTTTTCCTGTCAGTGCTCAAGAAAGCGCGTTGGCAATATGTTGTTAATGCTTGGTCATGCAGAAATCTTAAGTATCCTTGAGGAACAAGGTCGCGTTGAAACCACCTGTGATTTTTGTGGCAAAGTCTATGAATTCGACGCTGTAGATTGTGAACAGTTATTTGCAGCTAAAAACCTTTTAGATGGCATGCGCCCTGCGCAAGGTAAACACTAAAACTACTGAGCAACTTTATCAGCAGAGGCTTTCTTATCTAGTGAATGAGAGTCAGCAGATTTTGATTTGCTTTTCTTGGTGCTTGGGCTGCTATCTGTAGAGGAGTCTTCTTTTTTTTCAGTTTTAGGCTTAATAATAGGCTTGGGTAACTCTTCATCATTTTGAACAATCTGCACCATGGTCTCATTTTCTTTAACCATACCGTGTTCGATTCGAGCTCTTTCCTCAACAGCACGCGTACCCTGACGCAGGTCGTTCACATCACCTGCAATTTTGCTATTACGCTTTTCTAGTTCTTGATTTTTTTGCTGTTGCGCTTGGACTTCTTTATCCATTTGGTAAACGTGTAACCAACCACCTTTACCAATCCATAACGGGTATTGAATGGCAATTAATAAAACAAGAAGTCCATAAACAATATAGCGCAATTAAAAACCTAAATTATAAAAAGTAGATTTACCTGGATAAGATGCAACATCGCCTAAATCTTCTTCAATACGCAATAATTGATTGTATTTTGCTATGCGATCAGAACGTGATAAAGACCCTGTCTTAATCTGACCTGCATTCAAACCAACCGCAATATCTGCAATAGTAGTATCTTCTGTTTCACCCGAACGATGACTAATAACGCTCGTGTAATTTGCTCTTTTTGCCATCTCGATAGCGGCAAAAGTTTCAGTCAGAGTTCCAATTTGATTAATTTTGATCAAGATAGAATTAGCGATACCTTTTTGGATACCTTCTTTGAGAATCTTCGTATTCGTAACAAATAAATCGTCACCCACCAACTGAATCTTATTCCCCAAACGTTGTGTGAGCGTTGCCCAACCGTCCCAATCTCCTTCATGCATTCCATCTTCAATAGAAACGATCGGAAACTTATCCGCTAAATTTCCAAGATAGTCTGTAAATTCACTTGAAGTTAATTGAAGACCTTCACCTGCCAAATTATATTTACCATCTTTGTAAAATTCACTTGCAGCACAATCAAGTGCTAATAAAACATCTTCACCAGGACGATATCCCGCTTTTTCGATCGCTTGCAAAATTGTGTTCAAGCACTCTTCATTACTCTTAAAGTTTGGAGCAAAACCACCTTCATCACCAACTTGAGTTGGCATTCCTTGATCATGAATGATCTTCTTGAGTGCATGGAATACCTCTGCTCCACAGCGTAAAGCTTCTCTAAAGCTTGTCATGCTGACAGGCATGATCATGAATTCTTGAATATCTAAACTATTATTGGCGTGAGCTCCACCATTCACGATATTCATCATCGGAACAGGTAATTGCATTGCTCCAGATCCACCAAAATATCGATATAAAGGTAAACCTGCTTCCTCTGCAGCGGCTCTAGCAACAGCCATAGATACCGCTAAGGTTGCATTTGCACCAAGACGAGCCTTGTTGTCAGTACCATCTAAGTCAATTAATGTTCTATCTAAAAAAGCCTGTTCAGCCGCATCTAAACCCATTACAGATTCAGCAATTTCAGTGTTGATATTGTCTACCGCACGGCGAACACCTTTACCTACATAACGACCAGGTTCTCCATCACGTAATTCAATCGCTTCTCTTGAACCAGTTGATGCACCTGATGGAACAGCTGCTCTACCCATTACACCAGACTCTAATAAAACATCACATTCAACGGTCGGATTTCCACGGGAGTCTAAAATTTCACGGCCGATAATATCTACGATTGCACTCATGTGTTTCTCTCAATAAATAAAAATAGATTTAAAAAGCTTCAAAATCATCTTCTAAAAAGTGACCAGATGACTTAATCAGTTGATCAATCCCTTTTAAAGACTCTAATAAATTTTTCATATGATGCAAGGGAACGGCATTAGGGCCATCCGACATTGCATTAGCTGGATCTGGGTGAGTTTCCATAAAGATACCGCTAATACCTACAGCCATTGCAGCCCTAGCAAGCACTGGCACAAATTCTCTTTGCCCGCCACTACTTGTTCCTTGACCACCAGGTAGTTGAACCGAATGCGTTGCATCAAAAACTACGGGAGCTTGTGTTTTTCTCATGATTGCCAAACTGCGCATATCAGAAACCAAGTTGTTATAACCAAAACTAACACCGCGCTCACAAGCCATAAAATTATCTTCTTCAAGACCAGCAGCCTTGGCTGCTGCTCTGGCCTTATTAATGACATTCACCATATCGCCTGGGGCCAAAAACTGTCCCTTTTTGATATTTACAGGTTTACCACTTTGAGCACAAGCATAAATAAAATCCGTTTGACGACATAAAAAAGCTGGCGTCTGAATAACGTCCACCACAGAACAGACTGGTTTGATTTCTTCAATCGCATGAATGTCGGTTAAAACTGGCACACCAATTTTTTGTTTGACTGTAGCTAAAATTTCTAAGCCTTTTTCCATACCCAAACCACGATATGAGGTGCCTGATGAGCGATTCGCTTTATCAAATGAGGACTTATAGATAAATGGTATCTGAAGCTGAGAAGTGATCTCTTTAAGAGCACCCGCAGTGTCTAATGCCATTTGTTCTGATTCGATGACACAAGGGCCAGCAATTAAAAAAAATGGATGATTTAACCCCACCGGAAATCCACAAAGTTTCATGCAATTTCCTTTTCTGTAACTTTTGCTCCTGAAAAATCCAATGCGGCTTTAACAAACGCATTAAATAAGGGGTGACCGTATCTAGGTGTAGACGTGAATTCAGGGTGAAACTGAACCCCAAAGAACCATGGATGAATACTTTGTGGAAGCTCCATCATTTCAGGTAATTCTTCAGTTGGAGTTCTTGCAGAGATAATCATTCCAGCCGCCTCGAACTGCTCAACATAACTATTATTCACTTCATAACGATGGCGATGACGCTCATTTACTTCTGTTCCATATATACCTGCGGCCATTGTGCCTGGCTTAACTGGACAACGTTGAGATCCCAAGCGCATTGTTCCACCTAAATCTGATTCATCAGTCCTCTTTTCGAGAGTACCATCACGGTTTTTCCACTCTGTAATCAAAGCTACAACAGGGTACTCTACCTTTTGTTCAAATTCAGTACTATTCGCGCCCTTTAAGCCAACAACATTTCTGGCAAATTCAATCACCGCTAATTGCATCCCCAAACAAATTCCTAGATATGGAACCTTGTTCACACGGGCATATTCAATTGCCATAATCTTGCCTTCAGTTCCTCTCTTACCAAATCCACCAGGAACCAATATTGCATCTAAGCCCTTCAAAGAGCCGACGCCCTCTTCTTCGATAACTTCAGAATCAAGATAGAGAATATCCACTTGAGTCTAGTGA
>DAIQPR010000069.1:7236-11657 GCA_036787315.1 Polynucleobacter sp.
GATGGATGCCAGCATGTCTTAAGGCTTCAATTAGAGATTTATAGGACTCCGTTAAATCGACATATTTACCGACCATTCCAATCGTAATTTGATGTTTTGGATTTTCCATCCTTTCAACCAAATTACTCCAAACTGACAAGTCAGCTGGTGGAGGATTTAAGTTTAACTCACTACAAATAATGTCATCTAAACCTTGTTCTTGAAGCATTTGTGGAATTTTATATATAGTATCCACATCCCATACTGAAATAACTGCTTCTTCACGTACATTCGCAAATAGTGAAATCTTGGCTGTTTCTTCGTCAGGTATTGGACGATCAGCTCTACAAAGTAATGCTGTCGGAATAATTCCAATCTCACGTAATTTTTGAACTGAGTGTTGTGTTGGTTTTGTTTTTAATTCACCAGCACTAGCAATATAAGGAACTAGGGTCAAATGAATAAATGCCGTATCACCCCGAGGTTTACGAAGATTCATTTGTCTCGCAGCTTCTAAAAATGGCAGTGACTCAATATCACCTACTGTGCCGCCAATCTCACAAATAGCAACATCAACCTTGCCATCGTGACTATCTGCCGCGCCACGCTCAATAAATGTCTGAATCTCATTGGTGATATGTGGAATAACCTGAACTGTTTTTCCTAAATACTCACCACGGCGCTCTTTACGAATAACAGAGTCATAAATTTGACCAGTCGTAAAGTTATTACTTTTTCGCATTTTTGCTGAAACAAAGCGCTCGTAATGCCCTAAATCTAGGTCGGTTTCTGCGCCATCTTCAGTAACAAATACCTCTCCATGCTGAAATGGACTCATTGTTCCAGGATCAACGTTGATATAGGGGTCTAATTTTAGGAGGGTGACTTTCAGGCCGCGGGATTCAAGAATCGCAGCCAATGATGCGGCTGCAATTCCTTTCCCTAGGGAAGAAACCACACCGCCAGTAACGAAGACAAATTTGGTCATCATTCACTCTTTTGGTAATACTAAATTATATACAAGACTTGATGAAGCTTCGAAAAATTTAATTAATCCTTAGTACCATGGTACGTTATTCATCCCAGAATATAGGTTTAATTTTTTCTCGAAGGCATGTGCCACTTGGAAAAGAAGGTATTCATCATGATATTGACCAGCAATTTGAATGGCTAGAGGCATGCCATTACTTCCAAACCCCATTGGAATGGTGATTGCAGGATGGCCAGTTAAACTATAAAGGCGGTTACAGGTACTCCTAGCAGCAGTTGGGTGATCATATAAGTCACGCATAGTTTGGGCTGGTGCCTCTCTTCCAACAGAAACAATTAAGTCAACAGAACCCATTTGCTCCCGTTGTAGAACTTTTGTCACATCTTCTGCATAAAAGGCTGATTTATCAAGAGCCTTTTGATAATCTTCAGCAGTTGTTGATTGAGCTTGCTTTAATTTTTGCTGTAAACCAATACCCAAAGCATCATGTTGATTTTCATAAAAATCTTTTAGCCCTAACCATGCCTCATATTGAATAATTTGATTGGCTGCAATAGCAATTTCGTTTAAATCGGGTAAATTTAAAGAAACAATCTGAATTCCTAATTCACGCATGAGATCTAAAGAATTAAGGAAACATGTTCGTACCTCTTCTTGGACATCTTGATTTTCCAAATGCTTAAAATCTACTCCAATCTTCAGGCCCGGTAGTTCGGGGCGAAGCTCCTTTAAAAAAGGCAGGTAATCCTGCGTACCTACTGCAGCACACAGCATAATGAGATTGTCTCGAACATTCCTGGTAATGATTCCAACAGTGTCTAAGCTAGAAGCTAAAGGAATGAGTCCTGCTGTGGGAATAAGATTCCTTGTCGGCTTCAGCCCAACTAAACCACAAGCTGCCGCTGGATGTCGTACTGATCCACCTGTATCAGATCCAATAGAAGCATAACAATATGCGGCAGCAACAGAAGTTGCAGAGCCACTACTTGAACTCCCTGGCATATGATTTATATTCCAAGGATTTCTGGCTGCGGGAAAATAATCGTTCTCGTTAGGAGATCCAAATGCAAATTCATGACAATTGGCCTTACCAATAGATATAGCACCCGTTTTTTCTAAAATTTGAACAATTGCAGCACTTGACTCTGGTTTGAAGTCACTCAAAACATTAGAGCCTGCCGTGCTTCGAATTCCTTTGGTAAAAAATACGTCTTTATACGTTATAGGAATTCCTGCAAGAATTCCTAAGGATTCACCCATCACTCGCGATTTATCGATTTTCTCAGCTTGATCAAGCGCTTCCTCTTTGGTAACTGTAATCAGTCCATGTAATTGACTTTCTTTTTCAGAAACCCTACTCAAAGCAATCTCAAGCAACTGAACAGCAGTGATTTCTCCATTTTGGAGATGACTCAACGCATCTTCAAGTGTATTAGGGTTTATCAAAGGAAAACTCTCTTAATTGTTAGGTGGTTTTTTGTGTGGATTCATACCAATCACAAATCTCAGTACCATTCCAAAATACAACCCCAGGTAAACTTCTCAAGTGAGCAAGCATCATTTCAAAATATTTGATTCTATGGGTCGCGCCAGTAATATAAGGATGTATCCCAAAAGCAAGAATCTTTGCCCCCTGAGAAGACTCCTCCAAAACTCTTTCAATTGAGTCTTTCATACGCACAAACATTGCATCAGAGTCTTGTAGATTGGTTAACATGATAGCAATATCGTTTAGCTCAACGGTATATGGAATTGAGACTAATGACCCATGCTTGGTTTTTACGGTTTGTGGTTGATCATCTAGAACCCAATCACCAAACCAGCGAAACCCCGCTTCCTTCACATAATCTAAAGTAGCAAAGGTCTCACTTCTTCCAGGACCTAACCATCCCTGCGGCCTGATGCCAGAAAATTTTTCGATAACTTCTATCGTTTGAGCAATCATTGCTCGTTGATCTGGGATCTTTTGAATCGGAATTTGCTCATAGCAATGCGCCATAATCTCCCAACCATGATCGAGGGCAGTTTGAGGAACTAAGGGGCGGGTTTCACACACCTTGGCATTTAAAGACATCGTAGCTTTAATATCGTACTTTTTGAATGCATCAAAAATCCTCCAAATACCAACCCTCATGCCGTATTCGTGCCAAGTCCAATTAGGGACATCAGGTACCGGCGGAACTCCGCCCGGAGGGGGAGAAGCCATCCTTGGCATTGGTCTTGTAATATCCCACTCTTCTATGTTCACAACGGGCCAAATTACCACCTTAGCGCCATCAGGAAGCTGCAAGGGCTTACGCTGGATGATTGGACTGTAATCAATCCGCTCAAGAGGTTTCATTGCACTTGTTTCATCGTTGTTAGAAATATTCATAGGTCCTGTCATTTTTATTGTCTTACCTTCTTACATTTGTAATGACTAATATAATAGTCTTAAGTACATGATAATAAATCTTTTAAGGTATTTCACATGAAACATTTTGTAACACGCTTCAAGATATTAAATGCGATTCTCTTATTGAGCCTATTTTGCTTCAGCATTACAAGCCATTCTCAAAGCTATCCCAAAAAACCAATCGTAATCGTTGTCCCATTTGGTCCTGGAGGATCTGGCGACCTCATGGCAAGAACCTTTGCTCAATATTTAGAAGCTAATCTCAAACAAACTGTCATTGTTGATAATAAACCTGGCGCTGACGGTATGGTCGGTACAGAGTTTGTCAAAAATGCGTCTCCGGATGGTTATACACTTTTGCTGACAACCAACACAACCATGGCCGCGAATTCGATGTTTTATAAAAAGATTTCCTATGACCCATTAAAGGACTTTGATCATATCGGTCTTTTTGGACAAGCCGCTTCAGTTGCGATTGTTCCTAAAGACTCCCCGTTCAATACGATTGCTGATTTAGTTACAGCATCGAAAGCAGCCCCAGATAAGTTTTTCTACGGACACTACAATTCCGCATCAAGAATGACTGTAGAAATGCTTAAAACCAGAACTGGCGCCAAATTGACAGGTATTCCATACAAGGCAGTTGGTAGCGCACTTCAAGATTTTTATGGTGGTCAAACTCAGGTACTATTTATTGAATATCCACCTGCAAAAGCGCAAATTAATGGTGGAAAAATTAAAGCCCTTGGAGTAACTGGTGCAACACGCTTTAGAGAATGGCCGAATATTCCTGCTATTAATGAAACTTATCCAGGGTTTGAATTAGGCTTTTACCTTGGATTAGGCGCTCCGGCAGGATTACCTCCAGAAATTTTACAAACTCTAACAACCCAGTTAGAAACAGCTCTTAAAGATCCTACTTTTGTTAACAAGATTCATAACCTTGAGCTTGATCCTGGAAAACTAAATCGAGAGCAATATCTGAAATTTGTTCGTCAAGAGAAAGACCGTTGGGCAAAAATAGTACCTGAAGCTGGAATTCAGCCAGAATAAAAT
>DAIQPR010000070.1:0-11646 GCA_036787315.1 Polynucleobacter sp.
CTTTAATAGTAAGGATTGGGCGGTTCGCTCTATCAGGCCTGTCATTTGTAAAATGTAGCTGATTCAATCGTGAACACCAAACAAATATTGGGGAGTGATAAAGTTCCAACAAACTTTTTAAGACTTTAAAAGCCCAAGGCCTGTAAATTTTGAACCTCTAAAATTAGTTAAGTTTTAAGAAGAATAATTCTTGATTAATTAATATACTAGTATTAAAATACGTCCTCAGGACGTATTTTAATACTAGTATAATGAACATTGACTATAATTTAATAAGCGAACAACTTCTTGGCGCAATGGCTGAAAGCTTGGCCTCGCACAATGCTCCTGCTATCTCTAGCTATGAGCTAGCTAAGCAGTTATATTTTCATGCTCAAAAACGAGAACTACCACCACAGGCATTAAAAATCGTTTTTAAACATATCTGTGAGAAATTAACCAAACTATCATTACTTTCAGAAATTGCCCCCTTTTCTGTTACTAAAAGTTACCTTCTATTTGGTCAAAGCAAAGCATCTCCTTCTGAAATCATGTGCAGCATAGACCCGTTCGCTTATGTTTCTCATCTTAGTGCGATGGAATATTACGGCCTTACAGATCGCTTTCCAAGTATTCTGTATCTTACTAGACCCTCAGTAACTGAATGGCGGAACCAAGCACAACTGCGAATGGAACATGAGTTCCGTGAGCACCAGACTTTTTATTTTGCCTCTGGTCTACCTAAACTAAGACCAGCAAAAATACTTCGAGTAAACCAAACCCCCATTCATTTTTGCGAACGTTCTCAACTTGGAGCATTTCGTCTGATTTTAGGTTCAAATTTACGAGTTTCTAGCATTGGACGCACATTCTTAGATATGATACGTGAGCCATCCCTATGTGGAGGCCTACAACATGCTGTTGATATCTATATCCAAGAAGCAAAAAAATACTTAAATCTTATTATTGATGAAATTGAGCGCCATGGCTCAGCTATTGATAAAGTTCGAGCAGGCTATCTTTTGTCTGAGGTTTGTCATTTAAATAGTCCAAAATTTTATGAATGGGAAAAATTAGCACAACGGGGAGGCTCAAGAAAGTTAGACCCAGAAGGTGAGTACGCGCCATACTTTTCTGAAAAGTGGAAAATTTCCATCAACCTCCCATCTCTAACCGCAACTGAACACAATGAATAACTCTTTTGAATATATCGATTTGGCTGCATGGGTTAGGAAAGCTTCTGAAGATAAGAAGAATTTTCGGGAAGCTGTTCATATTATCTTAACTGCTATTGGTCAATCCACCGCACTACGAACTAAAATGATTATGAAAGGTGGAATGCTGATGGCACTTCGTTATGAAAGCAGTCGGTTTACAAAAGATGCTGATTTCTCAACACGTGAAATTTACACACAGGGTAAGGAGAAAGAACTCATAGAAGAATTAGAAGCGCAACTTTCATTAGCTTCTGTAGAGCTTCCTTATGACATCAGTTGCAAAATTCAACGATCAGAATTGAAGCCTGCGGAAAAAAATGTAAGCTTTCCGACACTTGCCCTCAATATCGGCTATGCTCCGAGGAGTAATTTTAATGCCATCAAACGACTGCAATCCAAACAAGCTTCTTCAATTGTTGAAATTGACTATAGTTATAACGAAGCTGTTCTAGATGTAGAGGTTCTGAAATTATCCGATGGGGAAGAATGCAAGCGTATAGCCTTATTAATTTAATGGCGGAGAAATATCGCTCTTTATTGCAGCAAACGATAAGGCAACGAAATCGCAGGCAAGATGTCTACGATTTAGCTTTACTTCTCAATGAAGTTAAAGATTGGTCTCATGGGGAAAGACTAAAACTAAAAGAATTAATTGTCGCCTCATCAGAATCAAGGGGTATTCAAGCAAATTCAAAATCCCTTTCTGATCCAAAAATAATGAATATGGCTCAAAAAGGTTACCAAGACCTGGTGATTGAAGTTGAAGAATCATTGCCTGCATTTAACGATATTTACGGAGCAATTTCATGTTTTTATGAAAACTTACCCTGGGATTGAAGAGAAATAGCTTAAATGAATTTATAAAATCTTTTTTAGTCTTCGGCAGCGGATACTAAGCCTCAGTGTAAGGAAAAATAAAACTACTTTATTAAAGTGGAATTGATTAAACCATAAAATTAATCAACGTTAGTTTTTTTATTGGGAAGGTTGCTGGAAAACACTTTTAAGAAATTTTTCAACCAGTCACTTGCAGCAAAATTTGAGAAAATTCGGATCAATGAATACCTCCGAAATTAAATATTATGCAAAAAACGTGTTTAAAGATAATAGGGGATTATTTCTTCAATTATTTAAATCATGGTTCAACACTATACACACCTCAATGAAACTTTTTGAATATGTAATAAATTTAAAGCTTGATCAATCACTAGATTGGTAACCAGAAATTTTTATATCGACCAAAGTCCTTTGGTTAATTCTTGAATCGCAAGATGTGTTTGGAGTCTTAATGCTCTGCCATTACCATCAAAAAATGGGTGTTCTCAAATTGCTCGTTGATGTGTGCTTGCGATGTAAATAAGTCATTCATGCACGGGAATTTGATTTGCGTAAATATCATCCATTCGGTTTAAAAATTTTGGAAAACTAGCCCAGGTAGGAGGGAGGTGGTGACCCACAAAACCTGGTCTTGCCTTATCTCACAAGGTTCAATGATTCATCCTTCAGGAGTAGTTCTATCTGCAGAGTCTAATCTCTGATATCAATATAGTTAATCCAATCTTCCATGAGCAATGCGCGTTTGTCTAATTGATTCTGCCTCATATCAGCAACCTCAGTTTTTTCTTAATGTTATGGGTTAAGGCAAGCTCAACAGTCTCATTGGGATAGTCAGTAGTTTCTGTACCTCAATCCCATTAGCTAGTTCTGAAAACCCGATGGATTGAATTGCTCAGCACTTAGGCAATATGGGAATCTAAAACTGATTGGAATGGCTCAAGAGATTTATTGAGCCATTTCCCCTGCTAGAAATTTAGTCAAAGGTTTGATGTCGCCATCCACGCTCGCATTTTCAAGTGCATTCATATAGTGCTTTCTCTCACTTACTCGAACGACTGTCCACGGGTAGCCGCCTGATGCCAATAAAGCATTCATCAAGAAGCGTCCAATACGGCCATTGCCATCTAAGTAGGGATGAATGAACACAAATATATGATGACCTAACACTGCTCTGACCGATGCTTCTGGTTCATTGGCTAGAAGATCAAACAAAGTTTCCATACTATCAAGGAGAGCCTCTCTTGGTAGGGGTGTGTGTAAAGAGTTGCGAATAAAAACCGGGCCAGTTCGGTAGCCAGCCAACTGATGACGTTGCAAAATACCTGCTAGTACTGCCGGATTGAACATAGCGGCGTACCAGTCGTGATGGCTTTTTCTGACAACATCACCTGAATTGGATTTGGTGAGAATTAATTTAATACTTTCTTTAACTTCATTAAAGGCCAGAAAGTAGCCGCGAGCCGCTAAAGCATCTTTACTCCTTTTATCTTCCTCACTGATTTCTGGGTTCCAGCCTTCCTTGGCTATGCGCTCAATCAATTCATCAGTAACCTGATAGCCTTCAATCGAGAGAGAGTTGTAAGCATCTGCTACATAGCGTTCCTGAATTTGCCTGAGGTAAACTTCTGGGCTTTTCGGAATACCGGGAGCCTTTGGAAAATTCTGGATGACGTCGTCACGCCACGTTGCCCACATGGAGCGAATGCGTAGAACATATGGAGACTTTTCTCGGGACTGGTTGATAGTCGGTTCGAGTTGCTCAAATGGATTTTTGGGCGTGATGGCGAACCCAGCCTTGCCCAGAGACTTAATAATGCGCTCCCCGTCATCTTTCCTATTAGCAAAAGTAAGTGCGCCTGCCAAGCGAGCGGCGGCCGTTGGAAGGCAGTTACCCATTAGTAGAGTTGCCAGTAATTCTGCTGGATCACGTACCATCGCCAATCCAATTTCTGCCTCCATGGGATGATTGATAAAGAACTGGGGCCCTACCATGCAAAGAGCTTCAGCTATTGGTAAGACTTGTAAGCCTCGAATTTCTGTTCGGGTTCTAGAGACGCGCTTCTCATCCTGATAAATAACCAATGACGTATCAAATGGGAGTTTGACAATGCTAGTCCCACCATCTTTACTAACAATGGTAATTTGCTTGGGAACGGTAGTGCTGCCAGTATGTAGCAGGAGTGATGCCTCGGCATTTAAGCAGTAGCGCTTAGCAAAACGCTTGGTAAGATACCCAGACATAAAGGCCCAATAATTGGCATACCAAGCGGTAGAGTCACCATCATGGTCGCTGGGGTTTGAGCAAATGTACCAACCCTTCATTACCGAGCGTATAAACCCAGTTTCTAAAAGCAGGGCGCGCTGGTAGTCAGCGAGATCTTTTGATTCAATCACGCCATGATGCTTATCTTGGAGCTTTTTTAAAGCCTTTAGAGACTCAGAAAGCTTCAGAGAATTTGTACTTTTTTTGATTGACTTAGTTACCATTAATTGTCTTAAATTATTGATTTAAATATATATAATTTATTTAATTACTTTGTTTTTCTATATAAATTTACTTTGTTATTTAGGTAAAATTTACTTTGTTATTGTCTCATACTTGATGATAAAAGTATGTAGTCCAATAGAGGGCTTATGTGGACTATTAGCTACAGGCAATGCAACTTTCTTTTATGCCCGAGGTGGCGCAATCACACATTGGGCATAAAGACCTATAGCGATTTCCCAAGTAATTTAAAAACCATGCCCGGTTGAAATAGGGGCTAATACATAAATAAAGTTAATAATTTAGAACCATCTGCTTATGAAGCATGCTTTTTATCGATTCAGCATGATGATGCAGTCACTGCAAAAATGCTCGAAGCTACTCTAAAGGCTTTTGCGAAGATTTAAAAGAGATTCAATTGAATTTACGTTTAAATATTTAAAGTTGCAGCTTCTGGATATAAGTTAGGTAATAAAAACTGCAGGCTGTCCAGCGGAAATGCGAGCTTCACAGGAGCTTTGTGATTTTCACTAGTTACGATACCGCTTCGTAGTAACTTTGATAGTAAAGATCGGGCGGTTCGCTCTCCTAGGCCTGTCATTTGTAAAAAATCTCCCCGCTTTGTTGGACCTGCAAGATAGAGATGATATAAAGGCGCAATGGCTTCTCTTCGAATTTCCTTATCCTGACTGGAACGAAATGAAATAAGTGCTTCAATATTTTTTCTCATTTCTGGAAGGTTAAGCATTTTTTCCATAAAGCTCACTTGATCATTTGCAATATGAATAAACCACTCACACCATTTCCAAAGCATCTTCTCACTTAAGTTACCCCTGCCATCCAAGTCACCATGTCGAGGGCTATCTGCCCCTGAGAGGAAGGAATAATAATCATCCCTATTTCTGGCAAGCCCACGATTCATCGACCAAAGTCCTTTGGTTAATTCTTGCATCGCAAGATGTGTTTGGAGTCTTACTGCTCTGCCATTACCATCAAAAAATGGGTGTACCCACATGGCGCGTTGATGTGCGCTTGCGATGTAAATAAGTCTTTCATTCGCGGGAACTTGTTTTGCGTAAACATCATCCATTCGTTTTAAAAATTTTGGAATACTAGTCCAGGTAGGAGGGAGGTGGTGACCCACGATAACCTGCTCTTGCCTGATCTCACCTGGTTCAATGATTCTTCCTTCAGGAGTTGTTCTATCTGCAGAGTCTAATCTCTGATAAAGCTCTTTGTGGGCTTGAATAAGTATGGTTGAACATAATGTTTTGTCTAGGCCTTTTCCATCAATTTGCTCTAGCGCTCTCTCGGTATCAATATAGGCAATAGCCACACGTTGAAGTTTAGCGATATCAGGTTTATCCGAGAAATCGTGTGCAAGTGCGCGTTCGATATTGATTGGGTGAGTACTTTGACCCTCAATACGATTGGAGTAATAAGAATTCATAGACCTCACCAACTCTTGGATTGAAGCAATAGTTGTTGAGTGAATACCGTTCCCTAGACGCGAAGCTTTTTCTTCTATTTCTATTGCTTGGTACTGTAACTCTTCTAGCTCCTGTTTCGGTAACAAAGGTTTAAATCGATGATTTTTTTTAATCATTTTTGCCGGTTAATTTGCCGGTTATTATTCGTAAATAAATACAATAATATCAATAACTTAATATTTTTATAAGACCTTTTTTTAATGTGGTTTTTGCCGGTTAATAAATTGTATTAATCTTATATTCAGTGAATTTAATCAAAGTGTTTTTTTCCTATCAAGAAACACTATTGCAGAATGTTGATATGACGAAATGATAAGGAACCTCGTAGAATAGAAGGCGAAATGTTTCACTACCATTGTGTCTTTTTTGATTGAGGAATATAGCCAGCACCTAGCTTATTAACAAAGTCTATTTTCCTGAAGAAATATAAAAAACGTATCCAATAAAAATTAAGTTCATGGTTTTTGCGTCTATAAAAAAGCATTTATTGAATATTCCCATACACTTAAGAACATTACTAGCAGAAATCAAACTTTAAACTGGTCTTGGTAAAGAGGGATTTTTCATACTAATATACTCAAGATCAAGCAAAGAAAATGCTTTATATTTACTCAAGGTGAGATCCTCCTCAGAGAATGAAATAGCTCCTTCTAAAATGATATCTTGACCTGAATTTAATTTTTTTGATGCAAATTGTTCCAATTGATCTGTAATTTTCAAGGCGGTAATTTGTGATTCTTCAAAATCTTCCAATGATTTATATAGAACCAAAATATTGAGCCGATAAGGTACACCAGCCTCTCTTTCCTGGTATAGGCCATCATCAACTCTAACCCCAATAGCTGAAATAAGCTCATTATATTTTTTTGATAATTTTACTAATTGTTCTTTGAGGCCGGTTGATAACATTCGATTATTAAACTCATCTGGAAATGCGGCTCGTCTATATCTTGCGCTGAGCCAAGTTCTCAAAATATCTAGGTCATTTCGTAGAATTTTTAGATCAGGCTTAGGCGTGAATTGTGCAAGTTCACATTTCGTAATACATTTTTTGTTAGTAGCTAATAGTTCTAAAAACACTTGTCCCTTACTACCTTGCAATGGAAGATGAAGAGTTCTTGATGATTTGCCATGAAGGTTATTACCTGATCCATTTTCAATGGTTCGACCAATAATCACTTCAACATCAGGTTCAAGTTCTAAGTTTTCGTTTGCTAAATCACAGTCATGGCTTATTACAATTGCGCAAGTTTCACTTGGAGAAATTTGATTTGCCATATTGAAATACTTATTTGCATTGCTATCCAATATATCTCCCTGACGCCATGCATTTCCCCTAGCCCAAACCTTTTCCATCAATGACCACCTTAACTAAGTTCATTTAAGTGGGGAAGTGAAAATTTATCCTTATCAAGCGTATTTACTTTGTTCTTAAGAAGCGCTTCAAGCTTTTTGTTAGATTCTCTACTACGCAAAATAACGCGTATTAATTTTTTTGATAATTCTTGCCCATCTCCTCCTTGGCTAATTAGTTTTAAGATAGATTGTCCCGCTAGGAGTGGAATATCTAAATCATTAGCTCCTGGTTTAAACTTTTCTTTAGAAAAGACTCTTGCTGCTTTATGAAGTTGCATGAAGCGTTCTCGATATTCTTCTTTAGGCTTGTCTCCATTTTTCCAGTTGTATAGTGTTTGCCTTGAGACACCAAAAACTTCTGATAAGCGAAACATTGTTCGACCAAATCCATCTTGTATTTCGGACATTAATACCTGATAGTCAGGCTTCTCTAATTTCTTTGAATTAGTATTGTTAAAATAAAAAGCGGGATATCCTCTTTGGGTTTCAAAGAAAGCAGTGCTCGAAATTCCGCCCGTTCCGACTTTATCGATTTGTGTTAGAGGGTTTGAGCCTACAAAAACTATATGATTACTTTGATAAGAGTGGGTTGTGGTTTCAATCATTTGTTCCATACCTCCAAAGCGTGCATCGTTACCGTAGTCTTGAATGCTCTACTAATTTCAGCGTGAATTTTTACAAGATTTGTCTTTATTTGATCTAAATTAAAAACATTTTTTTCTTCGATGAATCCATCGTTATCTAGGATTGCATGAATTCCTGTGTATTCTTTAAATCTTTTTTCAATATTTAGTCCTTGAGGCACTAAGTCTGGAGGTGTAGATATTGGTCCATCTTGTATAAAAACTTTTGATCTCAATTCTATTCCGTTGTGTTCATTAAGTGTTTCAGAAAATGTGAATTTTGACATCCCTGAAAATTTTCCCTGCATTCCTAAAACTCCTGGATCTAGATATAGAGTCAAGCTTTCGTTCTTCTGGGGTGTAACATGATCGAGATATCTCAATCCTATACTGATAACAAAATCAATTTTTATAATTTCATTTAATAAACGTGCTCCCAACATGAGCTTCTCAGAGAAACTTTGAAAATCGCCATAGCATGTAGATTGTGTCGTTATAGAGTCGCTGTTTATGACAAAGTTATTTTTGGCAATAAGATCTCCAAAAATATAGTTTTCAAACTGGGTGGGAATAGGTTGTTGGTTATCCTCTGAGAGGGTAAATCCGAAAATTTGATAGTTATGAAATTCTGGATACCCATTCTTGCGAAACTCATCCTGAATTTTTGGTAAATATTCCTTAAGGTTCAGAATGGTATTAAACCGAATTTGCGCAACCGTAAAAAAAACTGGCGGATTTTTTAGCAATTTACCCATAGGTTTACAATTGTAAACCTATGGTGTTAAGTTTGCAAGTTTTCATTTTTAAATTGCGATAGAAAAATTTTAAGATTCGATATTTAATTTTCAATACGAATTAATGCAACAAACTCAAATTTAAGAAGTCAATAATTAAAAATGAAGATAGTAAGTGAAACAAATTAGAGTTAGAATTTAAAACGCTACGTGTCTGACCAAACCAGGGACTTGGATCATTTTGGATTCTGGGCCAATAGAAACTGCGGTGAGGTTTCCACCCCAAACACAACCTGTATCAAGACCAATCACATTTTCGCGTTGCACAAGACCCATGGTTGACCAATGTCCAAAAAACACACGATAGTCAGCTGTTTTACGAGTGGGGACATCAAACCACGGATAGAAGTTTTTGGGTGCTGAGCCAGCACCTTCTTTACTCACAAAATCCATTTCACCTTTAGCTGAACAAAAGCGCATTCTAGTAAATGCATTGATGATGACTCGAAGACGATCGGCACCTTTGAGTCGGTTAGACCATTTAGCGGGAATATTACCATACATATTTTCTAAAAAGCTTACGTAATTTTTTTTACGTAATGCTTTTTGAACTTCATCAGCGAGTTCCATGGTTTGTTGGATATTCCACTGGGGTAATACACCAGCATGAACAAATAAATTATCCCCGTCGAAAAGTGCTACTGGACGTTTACGTAACCAATCGATTAATTCGCGTCGATCTGGTGCTCGGAGAATATCATCCAGTGTATCTAAAGACTTTGATCCACGGATATTGGCATCTCTTGCTAAAAGGTGAAGATCATGATTACCTAAGACGCATTCACAATCGCCAAGCTCTTGCCATGCTTTAAGTCGGCGTAGGGTCCCTAAAGAATCTGGACCTCGATTGACGAGATCGCCAACGCAAATAATTTTGGATCCTTTGGGAAGTTCTTGCACAAGACTGTCTAGCTGCGCTGAACAACCTTGAATATCTCCAATTGCGTAAATATGATCCATACGAATATTTTAGAGGAATATGGATAAGAAAGCATAAGGGATTTGAAACCCTTCATTAAAATAAAAAGTCATAATTAAATTTTATCCGATGAAAATGTCACTCTTTGATACTTTGGTAATAAAAAAGCTAAACCTGTAATCCTTAATTAGTCGCCTGACTCTTGACTACGTTATAGCGCAAGAGAGTATCTAATCTAGCTTGAGCATGGTCAACGACTGGCATTGGATAATCAATACCAAGTCGAATCCCTGCAGCTTCTAATTCAATAGCTCCGGACAGCCAAGGAGCATGAATCGATCGATTCGATAATTTAGATAATTCTGGGCAGTATCGACGAATAAACTTACCTTCAGCATCAAATTTCTGAGATTGTGTAATTGGATTAAAGATTCGAAAATAAGGCTGTGCATCACAACCACTGGAGGATGCCCATTGCCATCCACCATTGTTAGCAGAAAAATCAAAATCATTGAGATGATCAGCAAAGTAAGCTTCCCCTTTACGCCAATCAATACCTAGGTCTTTTATAAGAAAGCAAGCCGCAACCATACGTAATCGGTTATGCATGTAACCAGTGACATTTAGCTGCCGCATGGCTGCATCGACGATAGGGTAACCAGTTTTACCATTACACCAAGCTTTAAATTTTTTCTCAGCTTCGGGTGATTGATCCCATTGAATTTTGTCGTAATCTGGTTTAAAGGATGCGCCGTTAGCAAGGCGTGGATGATTTGCCAAAATCATAAAATAAAAGTCTCGCCAAATCAGTTCGGATAACCAAGTTGTAGCCCCCATGCTTCCAGCCAACATATGCTGGTGAGCATCTCTTGCCAATGCCCGAATTGAAATGGTGCCAAAGCGAAGGTGTGTTGATACATAACTTGGCCCTTTAACAGCTGGAAAATCTCGACTTATATGATATTGATGCATCCGATCCACAAAGTTTTCAAAAGCTTGCGAAGCACCTGACATACCCGGTTTGATAAAGGTTTCAATACCAGACGGCGCAAATCCCATATCTTCTAAAGTGATAGTTTTACAGAGTGACTCTGGAAGTGGTGCAAGGCGTTCAATATCTTTTTTATCGATCAAACATGGAAAAGGTGTCAGATCCTGATCAGTTATTTTCTTTAGCCAATTATTTTTATAAGGTGTAAAGACAGAATAGACATTACCTTCTTTGGTCAGTACTTCATCCTTACCAAAGATGACATGATCTTTATAGGTGTGCAGCTGGCTTTCGTTTTGGCGTAAGTTTGTCGATACTGAGTGATCTCTTTGAATCGCGCTAGGCTCATAATCCTCATTAGCGTAGACACTTTCAATATTTAGCGTTCTAGCTAGCTCAGGGATAAGTTTGGTTGGGTCGCCATGAAGTCGAATGATTCCAGAATGAGGATTCATTTTTTTGAGTTCTAAATCAAGTTCTTCAACTGACTGCCAGATAAAATCAACGCGCCTGTCTTTTGTGAAACCTTTTTCGAGAAGTGGGTTCAGTATGTTTGTGTCAAACACAAAACATAAGTAAATTTGATCGCATTCTTGGAGGGCCGTATAGATGGCTTTTGAATCAAATAAACGTAAATCCCGACGTAACCAGACTAGACCGCTTTTCATAAGAATACCTAATAAAAATAGAACGACATCTATTTTGCTACGAAAATTAACCCTTTGGTTTTTTAGGAATTATCAGTTCTAATATATTAGAAAATCAATATTTATAGGGAATTTAAAATTAATTTTGTAAGTCTTAAAACTAGTAAGATGAAATATTGAGCAAACTAAAAACGTAAGATTTTTTAAGTTAAAAATATCAGTGCGTTATAAAATTTTCTGAAAGGGTACTTTCGTCAAATCTGCATCATAAATTAAAGTTATCTCTTATTTTTAACTTGTAAAGCACT
>DAIQPR010000222.1:0-1724 GCA_036787315.1 Polynucleobacter sp.
AAACAATACTGTGTCTTGTGGAACAATCCCAACCATTTTTCTTAAACTAAGTTGTTGCACTTTGGATATATTTTGATCATCAAAATATATCTCTCCAGAATTTACATCATAAAAACGAAACAATAGTCTTGATAAAGTACTTTTACCGGACCCACTATGGCCAACAACCGCAGTTGTAGTGCCAGGCTCAATTACAAAGTTAATGTCTTTTAATATTTTACGGCTAAGCTCATAGGAAAAATCTACTTGATTAAAAACAACTCTTGGCCCCAGATCTGGTCTTTGTAATATCAAAGGTTTTGCATCTGATGAGTCTTTAATTTCCTGCTCTTTATTTAACAAACTAAACATGTTGTCCATATCTAAGATAGCTTGTTTTATTTCCCGATAAATAACACCCAAAAAATTTAATGGTATGTACATTTGAATCATAAGTGTATTAATCAACACAATATCTCCCAGTGTCAATTCACCATTCTGTACTCCGACAGTAGCTCTCCATAAAATAGCAATAAGACCAATAACAATGATGGATTGCTGGCCAATATTTAAAATTGCTAAGCTTTGTTGAGACTTTATTGCGGCTTTTTGATAACTTTGTAAAAAACTATCGTAGCGTTTAGCTTCAAATTTTTCATTTGTAAAATATTTGACTGTCTCAAAATTTAACAAAGAATCTATTGCCTTTTGATTGGCACTTGTATCCATCTCATTCATTTTGCGACGGTATTTGGTTCGCCACTCTGTTACTGAAACGGTATAAAAAATATATACAACTAATGCACAAAAAGTAATTGCTGCATACATCCAATCATAATTAATGGCTAGATAAATTAGAACTATAGAAAACTCAATGAGAGTCGGCAAAATGCTATACAGCGAATAAGAAATGAGAGATTGTATTCCCCTAGAACCTCGATCAATATCTCTGGATACTCCACCGGTTTGTCGTCCTAAATGGAATCTTAAAGACAAAGAATGCAAATGATTAAAAACCTCTATTGCAACCTTACGTATTGCATTTTGGGTTACCTTTGAAAATAAAAATTCTCTTAACTCTGTAAATAAGGAAGCAGAGAGCCTCAAAAGTCCATACGCTATAACAAAAGCGATTGGAAAAACTAATAAACGCTTAGGATCATCAGCAGGCAATGCTAAATCATCAATCAAATGCTTTAAAACTATAGGAATGCCAATGTTTGCAACTTTAGCTAATATTAAGCAAGAGATTGCAAAAAATACTCGCCACGGATATTGCGTTAAATAAGGTATTAAAGTCCGCAGAGTCCCCCAATCACCAAGATCTCTTTTTTTCAGAGTTGAGGGACTTGGATCATGTGAGGAAGGACGCATTATCTATTGAAATTGATGGGCATTGAAAACTGCATAGATTTCAATGCCTTTTCCTTAGTTAGTTGTTGCAGTAGATCTTAATCGAATATGAAGCTCTCGCAATTGCTTCTCATCAACAGAACTTGGTGCTTGCGTTAATAAGCACTGAGCCCTTTGAGTTTTGGGGAAAGCGATAACGTCACGGATCGAATCAGCACCAGTCATCATCGTAACGATTCGATCAAGACCGAATGCGATACCGCCATGAGGAGGCGCCCCGTATTTCAAAGCATCTAATAAGAAACCAAACTTCACTTGAGCTTCCTCTGGTCCAATTTTTAGGGCTCTAAATACTTCGCTTTGAACAGATTCTTGGTGGATACGTACAGAAC
>DAIQPR010000222.1:1734-2607 GCA_036787315.1 Polynucleobacter sp.
ATTTAAAACCATATCATAGGCTTTAGCCAGACATTTCCCTGGATCTTTATCCAAAATCGATAAATGCTCATCTTTAGGGCTTGTAAATGGATGGTGACATGCAACCCAACGAGCAGCTTCCTCGTCATAATCAAACATTGGGAAATCTACTACCCACAATGGTTGCCAACCTTCTTTGAAAATACCTTTTTCTTTGCTCCAATCAGAATGTCCGATTTTCACTCTTAAAGCTCCAATTGCATCATTCACAATTTTTGCCTTATCAGCTCCAAAGAAAATGATATCGCCATCTTTTGCTCCAGTTCGCTGAAGTATGGCGTCGATTGCTTGATCATGAAGATTTTTGACGATAGGTGATTGCAATCCATTTCTTCCATCACTGACTTTATTAACTTTGATCCAAGCTAGACCCTTAGCTCCATAAATACCTACAAACTGAGTGTATTCATCAATTTCACTTCTAGAAATTTCTGCGCCACCCGGAACTAAAAGTGCAACAACTCTTCCATTTTCAGAATTTGCTGGGCCAGAGAACACTTTAAAGTCTACATCTTTCATTACATCTGTAAGATCAGTGAACTCAAGACTTACTCTTAAATCAGGTTTGTCTGATCCAAACCTATACATCGCATCCTGATATGGGAGAACTGGGAAAGGCGACGGTAATTGAACGTCTATGACCTTATTGAAAACATGTGAAATCATATTTTCAAATAAGTCACGGATTTCTAGTTCATTTAAAAATGATGTTTCACAATCGATTTGAGTGAATTCTGGTTGACGATCAGCACGCAAATCTTCATCTCTGAAACATTTAACAATTTGATAATAACGGTCAAATCCTGCAACCATCAGCAATTGTTTAAATAATTG
>DAIQPR010000071.1:0-11545 GCA_036787315.1 Polynucleobacter sp.
TCTTGATCGACGCGTATTCTTCTAACCCGAAGGTGATGACGCAACTCGATGGGATCGAAAATAGGGTTTTCTGACCAATTAACTGGAAGATAAAAATGTGACATAACTCGAATGTTAAAATAAAACTTCCCTAAAGTCTTAAAAATCTTACCTACATTAAAAAATGCCTACCCAATTAACTCCAGATCATCATCAGATTATGGCAACTGCCATACGTGTTTTAGCAATGGATGCAGTCCAAAAAGCAAATTCTGGCCATCCTGGCATGCCAATGGGGATGGCAGATATTGCCACTGCCTTATGGGCGCATCATTTAAAGCACAATCCAAAGAATCCTTTGTGGGCAGATCGTGATCGATTTGTACTCTCCAATGGACATGGTTCCATGTTGCTTTATGCAGTATTACATTTGACTGGGTACGACTTACCCATGTCTGAAATAGAAAATTTCCGTCAACTCCACAGTAAGACAGCAGGTCATCCAGAGTACCGTGTCACACCTGGTGTTGAGACAACCACAGGTCCATTAGGACAAGGTATTACTAATGCAGTAGGTATGGCACTGGCAGAGCGTTTACTCGCAGAAGAATTTAATCGTCCTGGACATATGATTGTCAATCATTACACCTATGTATTTATGGGTGATGGTTGCTTGATGGAAGGTATTAGCCATGAAGCATGTTCATTAGCTGGAACTTTAGGACTTGGTAAATTAATTGCTTTATGGGATGACAATGGCATCTCGATTGATGGTCGTGTTGTAAATTGGTTTAACGATGACACACCTAAGCGTTTTGAATCTTATGGTTGGAATGTGATTCGTGACATCAATGGTCATGACGCAGTTGAAGTATCTAATGCAATTGCATATGCCAAATCTATGAATAACGGCAAGCCCACTTTAATTGCTTGTAAAACCAAAATTGGTCAAGGCTCTCCCAACCTAGCTGATTCAGATAAGGTACATGGTTCTCCACTGGGTGCTAATGAAATTGCTGCAACAAGAGAAGCATTGGTATGGCAACATCCACCATTTGTGGTTCCACAAGAAATATATGACTTGTGGGATGCTAAGGAAGAGGGAATTGCTACTGAGCAGATATGGCAACATGAATTTAAAGCTTATCAAACTGCTTATCCTGATTTAGCAAAAGAGTTTTTAAGAAGAACTGCTGGTGATTTACCTGAAGCATTTGAGCAAGCTGCAAAAGATTTAATTGCAGCAACGGTTGCTAAGGCAGAGACCATTGCGACGCGTAAAGCGAGTCAAAATGCAATTGAAGGTTTAGCAAAATCTTTACCGGAGTTTTTAGGTGGTTCTGCAGATTTGACAGGATCAAACCTCACCAATTGGAGTACTTGTGTTGCTTTACGTAAGAACCAATGGGGTAACCATATCAACTACGGTGTTCGTGAGTTTGGTATGAGTGCCATCATGAATGGTATTGCATTGCATGGTGGTTATATTCCATTTGGAGCAACATTTTTAACCTTCTCAGATTACAGCCGCAATGCCTTACGCATGGCTGCGCTCATGAAGATTCGTAGCATTTTTGTTTTTACTCATGATTCTATTGGTTTGGGTGAAGATGGTCCAACGCACCAAGCGGTTGAGCATTTGGCTAGCTTGCGCTTGATTCCGAATATGGATGTATGGCGTCCGGCTGATACAACAGAAGCTGCGGTAGCCTGGGCGCATGCGGTACAGCGTCGCCATGGCCCAAGTACACTTGTATTTAGTCGTCAAAATTGCCCATATCTGCCAAAGGATGAAACGCAGATTGCGAACATTGCCAAAGGTGGCTATGTAATACATGGAGTTAAGGCACCTAAGTTAGTATTGATTGCTACAGGCTCTGAAGTTGGTTTAGCGATGGAAGTAGCTAAGCGCCTTGAGTCTCTCGGTAAGGCAGTGAATGTCGTTTCTATGCCTTCTACGACAACATTTGATCAGCAGAGTATTGCTTATAAATCTGAGGTATTACCAGCGGGTGTTCCGCGTATTGCGATTGAAGCCGGTGTGACAGATTTCTGGTGGAAATATGCTTGTGATGCTGTTCATGGAATTGATACTTTCGGCGAGTCAGCACCTGCCGGAGTTTTGTATCACCACTTTGGATTAACTGCGGAGAATATCGAAAAAACGGCTCTTAATCTGTTGGGGTAATACAATAATGCCCATAGGTCATCAATACTGAGTAATTGGAAATAGGAGGAAAAAATGGCAATACGTGTAGCAATTAATGGATATGGTCGAATTGGACGCATGGTCTTACGTGCAATTTATGAAGAACAGCGTAACGATATTCAGGTAGTAGCAATCAATGGTTTAGGTGGTATTGATATTAATGCGCACCTCACACAATTTGATTCTGCACATGGCCGTTTTAATGCCAAGGTAAGTGTTGATGGTGATTACTTAGTCATCAACAATGACCGTATCAAAATGTATTCCACACGTAATCCATTAGAAACTCCTTGGGGTGAGCATCAGGTTGATGTGGTCTTAGAGTGCTCTGGTGCATTCACCACAAAAGAAAAAGCAATGGTGCACATACAGCAAGGTGCAAAAAAGGTATTAATTTCCGCGCCAGGTGGTGAAGACGTTGATGCAACTATTGTGTATGGCGTGAACCACCATGTTCTTAAAGCCACAGACCAAGTCGTTTCCAATGCGAGTTGCACAACAAACTGTTTAGCTCCTTTGGTTAAACCATTATTAGAAAATATTGGTATTGATGCGGGCTTAATGACAACGATTCATGCATACACGAATGATCAAGTCTTAACGGATGTTTATCACAAAGATATGCGTCGCGCGCGTTCAGCAACGATGAGTTTAATTCCGACAAAAACTGGAGCTGCCAAAGCTGTAGGACTTGTTTTGCCAGCATTAGCGGGTAAGTTTGATGGCTTTGCAATGCGTGTGCCAACAATCAATGTTTCTGTTGTTGATTTAACATTTACAGCTTCAAAACCTACAAGTGTTGACGAGGTTAATCAGTTACTAAAAGCTGCTAGTGAAGGCGAGTTAAAAGGTATTTTGGCATTTAATACATTGCCACTTGTATCCGTTGACTTTAACCATAATCCTATTCCTAGTATTTTTGACAGTACTCAAACAAGAGTTTCTAAAGATGGCAAACTCGTTAAAGTGCTTTCATGGTATGACAATGAATGGGGTTACAGTGTTCAGATGCTTAATGCAACACAAGCATTGATGGCTGCCAAGTAATTCAGAATTTAACTCTTGAGATGGTAAAGAGATTTACCATCTAAAAATATAGTTGAAATAATGCCTCACTTTAAGTGGGGTATTTTATTTGCTGAGTCAGATAAAAATAATCCTACACAAAAAATGGTTTTTGACACCATAAATAATTATGGTTAGAATAACCATATGAAAGCTGAACGTATTTTCTATGATAAAACCTTTTACCCAAATGGTTTAATCGTAGAGATGGTGATTTGGAAATTACCTAAGCCGACTAAAGACAGGCTCCATGGATTCAAATATCGATTATTTTATGGTCGAGATGGAATGAGAATTGTTGGTTATGACAATGAGCGTGGTAAGGGTGACCATAAACATATTAATGATGTTGAAGTTCCCTATAAATTTATGACAATTGAGAAACTTGTTTCTGATTTCTTGGCTGACATAGAAAGGTTTAAATATGAAAAAATCGACTAAAGTTCAAGTCCATGTCGGAAGTCTTAGAGATATGGCAAATCGATTTACCAATGCTTGGAATCAGGCGTCTAAAGGTATAGAAGTAAACGAAACTAATATAACTTTCCTTGACGTTCAAACAATGCTGGATACATTATCACCTCGACGTCTAGATTTACTTAGATACGTTAGACAAAATGGTGCTGAAAATACTAGGGCTTTAGCATTAGCATTAGGCAGAGACTATAAAAATGTTCATAATGATGTGAGCATTTTAATTACAGCGGGACTTTTATTGCAGGACGGACGAAAATTATCAGCACCATGGGATGAATTATGTACCCATGTGTCATTAAAAGCGGCATAAGGTTTCTAAAGAAATCCTTCGACTTTTCGTATTATTTGTAATATCTGTCAAATCATGTTTGCATTAACTGCACCAGAAATATTTGATGCGACAAAGATGGTGCTTAAAAATTTTCCAATTTAATAATGCCTTCAAATCGTAATGCTAACCACTTCTTGGACAGTATTCTAACGAGCAATCTTTAAGACATGAATCAAACCTATAGGTTATGATTATTGAATATAAATTAAACCTAAAGGTTGTATGGAAAGGCAATTTCGAGAACTTCAACTTGAGCAAATGGACGCACTGCTGACATCATGGAGGGCAGCGCAAATTAGCTCACGTCCTAAATTAGGGTGGGTCCGTGCAATTCGTGAGTCACTTGGAATGTCTGCAGTAGCATTTGCGCGAAGACTTGGAATATCAGATGCTGGAGTACATAAGTTAGAAAAAGCAGAGGCATCAGACTCCATCACTCTTGCTAGTCTTCGCAAAATGGCAGAAGCTCTTGATTGTGAACTTCAATATGTACTGTTACCACGAACTAGCTTGAAACAACATTTGATTGACCGTGCAAAATTAGTTGTAAATGAGCAGATAAGTCCCATTAGACAATCTATGGCACTAGAGGGTCAGTCTGTCAAAGAATCACAAAATAAGTTTCATTACGAGATTGCGATCAAGGAGTTACTTGAAGGTTCAAGACGTGAGCTGTGGAAATAAACAAAAACTTATTTCTTTTTCCACTGACAATTTTTCTTAGTACAGCTTCCGTAAAGAGCTAAGGCGTGTTCTTGAAGATCAAATCCTAGTTTTTCAGCGATTTCTCTTTGACGGGTTTCAATTGCTGCATCGACAAACTCTTCAACATGGCCACAATCTAAGCAGACTAAATGATCATGGTGAACACCTTCATTCAGTTCAAAAATTGCTTTACCTTCAGCTTTTCCAGACTCAAAGTGGTTCCTGAGCAAAATTCCAGCTTGTTCAAATTGGGTTAAAACACGGTATACAGTTGCTAGTCCGATATCTAAACCCTCTTTGGATAGGGCAATATAGAGGTCATCAGCGCTATAGTGGGCACCAGGATTTTGATGAAAAAACTCCAAAATCTTGATTCTGGGGCCTGTTACTTTAAGACCGATATCGCGAAGGTCACTGGTGGAAGATTTACTTGTCATGGGTAATTCGTTTCGTATCAAACATTAAAATGAGGTGTATTTACAAATAAATAGGGCGTTCATCAGTTAAGCGTTAAAATCTAACTACATCATAATACGATTTCATATGCAAAAACGTTCAGGTCTAAATTTCTCAACTAAGCGCGTAGGCTACCTTGGCTTATGTATGTGTTTACTCACTCTAGCTAGTGCATGCACGAGCTTGGATAATAAGCCAATTACTGACAAAATAGATCGACCTATTATCAGTAAATTATTTAATCCTTACCGCCCTGATATTGTGCAAGGAAATTTTGTATCTAAAGAGCAATTAGATTCTATTCGTCCAGGAATGACAAAAGATCAGATTAGACAAATTGTTGGATCTCCTCTTATTGTCGATATGTTCCATCCAAATCGTTGGGACTATATCTTCTCTTACAGAGTTGGCGATACCCAACAAGTAGAAATTCGTAAAGTCACTTTAACCTTCAATGGTGTGCAGTTAACCAAAATTGATGCAGAAGAAGTTCCGACTGAGCAAGGCTTCATTGACGAAGTGGACGAACTTAAAAAGAATCGTCGCAAAATTGACAATAAGGTCAATTTAAGAGCTTTAGACGAAAATGCTCCAGTTAATCCTGTACCAGCGTTTCCGAATCCAACGAGTGGTGCTGGCATTCCACCTGGTGGAACACGCGTTAATCCCTAGATCTTAAGGAGTTATTCATGAACGAATCATTACGAATAGCCGTAGCAGGTGCATCTGGTCGAATGGGAAAAATGCTCATTGAAACAATTCTTGCGGCAGATGATGCAGAACTTGTTGGCGCACTAGATATTACAGGCAGTCCAGCATTGGGAACAGATCCAGGAGCTTCCTGGGGTATTAATACCGGCATTAGCATTACTGATCAATTATCAGATGGTCTTGCAAATGCAAAATACCTAATTGATTTCACAAGACCTGAAGGTACTCTTAATCATGCAAGATACTGTGCGCAGCATGGTATCAATATGATTATTGGAACCACGGGTTTAACAGAAGAGCAGCAACAAGAGTTAACTAGCTATAGTGAAAAAATAGCTATTGTTTTTGCACCCAATATGAGTGTTGGCGTTAACGCGACCCTCAAGTTACTTGAGTTAGCTGCCAAGATTTTGAATGAAGGTTATGACGTAGAAATTATTGAAGCGCATCACAAGCATAAAGTAGACGCGCCGTCAGGTACAGCCTTGAAGATGGGTCAGGTTATTGCTAAAGCGCAAAACAAAGATTTAAAGGATTGCTCAGTCTTATCCAGAGAAGGACATACGGGTGAGCGCAAGGAAGGAACAATAGGATTTGCAACTATACGTGGTGGAGATATTGTTGGCGATCACACAGTATTGTTTGCAGGTGATGGTGAGCGTATTGAGATCACCCATAAATCCGCAACTCGTATGTCTTATGCTCAGGGAGCAGTCCGTGCTGCACGCTTTTTGAGTGATAAACAATCCGGATTTTTTGATATGTACGATGTACTTGGTTTACATCAACTATAAAAACAACTATTTTTTGAACTAATGGAAGTCTGATGCAAGTTTACGATCATCGCTTGATTGAATCTCAAGTGCAAGAGCAGTGGAATAACCTTGATGTGTACCGCGTAGAGGAATATGCAAAAAATGCCGCTGGTCAAATCAAGCCCAAGTTTTATGCTTGTTCTATGTTGCCTTATCCATCCGGTAAGTTGCACATGGGTCACGTCCGTAATTACACCATCAATGATGTAATGGCTAGACACCTGCGTATGCAGGGTTATAACGTTTTAATGCCGATGGGTTGGGATGCTTATGGTATGCCTGCTGAAAATGCTGCGATTAGTAATAAAGTTCCTCCAGCTAAATGGACATATGCCAATATTGATTACATGAAAAAGCAGATGCAATCCATGGGGCTTGCCATTGATTGGTCTAGAGAAGTTGCTACATGTGATCCTAAATACTATCGTTGGAACCAGTGGTTATTTTTGAAGATGCTGGAAAAAGGTGTTGCGTATCGTAAAACACAATTAGTGAACTGGGATCCGGTAGACCAGACTGTGCTTGCAAATGAGCAGGTCATTGATGGACGTGGATGGCGTTCAGGTGCTTTAGTTGAAAAACGTGAGATTCCTGGTTACTACTTAAAAATTACTGAGTACGCTGAAGAGCTTTTACAAGACTTAGATGGTTTGGGATGGCCTGAGCGTGTAAAAGTCATGCAACAAAACTGGATTGGTAAAAGCTTTGGAGTACGCTTTGCATTTAGTCATCAAGTAAAGGATGATGCAGAGCAACTCATACAAGATGGCAAATTATTTGTATTTACAACACGAGCTGACACGATTATGGGTGTTACTTTTGCAGCTGTTGCGGCGGAGCATCCATTAGCAACACAAGCTGCTAAAACTAACACACAGCTTGCAGCCTTTATTGAAAAATGTAAACACGGTAGTGTTATTGAAGCGGATTTAGCTACTCAAGAAAAAGAAGGTATGCCTCTTGGGATTTCGATTAAGCATCCTTTGACTGGACAAGACATACCGCTATGGGTTGGTAATTATGTTTTGATGAGTTATGGCGATGGAGCTGTGATGGGCGTCCCTGCCCATGATGAGCGTGATTTTGCTTTTGCGCTCAAATACAATCTCCCCATCAAAGATGTGATTGCCAGAAAAGATTCAAGCTCAGGTGATGCTTTTGATGCAACACGATGGCAAGAATGGTATGCCGACAAGGACAACACACATGTTGTTAATAGTGGCAAATATGATGGTTTAAGCGTTAAAGATGCTGTTGATGCTGTTGCTCAAGATTTAGAAAAAGTAGGTGTTGGAGAAAAGAAAACCACTTATCGTTTACGTGATTGGGGGATTTCAAGGCAGAGATCTTGGGGAACGCCGATTCCGATTATTCATTGTGCTGATTGTGGAGAAGTTTCTGTTCCAGAAAAAGATTTACCTGTTGTACTTCCTGAGGACTGTGTGCCAGATGGCACGGGTAATCCGCTCAACAAATATGCTGCATTTTTAAATGTAAATTGCCCATGTTGTGGCAAGATGGCGCGTCGTGAGACAGATACGATGGACACGTTTGTTGATTCCTCATGGTATTTTATGCGCTATACAGGTCCAGACGCTGATCAGATGGTCGATCAGCGTAATGACTACTGGATGCCGATGGATCAATATATCGGCGGTATTGAGCATGCTATTTTGCATTTACTCTACGCACGTTTTTGGACTAAAGTCATGCGTGATTTAGGTCTTGTTCAATTTGATGAGCCATTTAAAAACCTTTTGACCCAAGGTATGGTTTTGAATGAAACCTACTTTAAAGATTTGCCAGATGGCAAAAAAGAATGGATTAATCCAGCTGATGTTCATGTCAAGATGGATGAAAAAGGAAGACCAATTGGAGCCACTCTTAAAACCGATGGTTCAAGTGTTCAAATTGGTGGTGTCGAGAAAATGTCCAAAAGTAAAAATAACGGCATTGATCCACAAACCCTCATTGATCAATATGGAGCGGATACATCAAGACTATCCACCATGTTTGCAGCACCACCTGAACAACAACTTGAGTGGTCTGACTCTGGGGTAGAGGGAGCGGCGCGTTACTTAAGAAGATTGTGGAACTTAGCAATGGCACAAGAAGCCAAGGCTATTGCAAAAATAGAGCTTAGCAAAGATGATCAAGCATGCCGTCGCGAGATACATGCTGTTTTAAAACAGGCCAACTTTGACTACTCACGTATCCAGTACAACACGGTTGTTTCAGCTTGCATGAAAATGCTCAACACTTTAGAACAGGCTAAAACAGTTCAGCCTGGAGTGATGAGAGAGTGTTTGGGTATTTTGTTAAGAGTTCTATATCCTATCGTTCCGCACATAACACAGTATCTCTGGCAACACTTACAATTCGAGCAAGAATATGCTCCATTGCTCGACGCACCTTGGCCACAAGTTGACGAGTCAGCACTGGTGCAAGATGAGATTACGCTCATGCTTCAAGTTAATGGAAAACTCAAGGGTGAGTTTGTTGTTCCGGTTCAGGCTGACAAAGATCAAGTTCAGGTACTTGCATTACAGAGTGAAGTGGCACTTCGTGTATTGCAAGGACAAACACCGAAAAAAGTAATTGTTGTACCTGGCCGACTTGTAAATGTGGTAATTTAAATCCATGCAAATCAAAACTCTGCGCAGAAGCATCATCATCGGTTTCTTACTGATGATGACCGGGTGCGGATTTAAAATGCGCGGACCCGTAACACTGCCTTATAAAACGATATATATCAGCGGCAGCATGACTCAGGATTTAAAACTAACTCTTTCTAGATTATTAAAGTCTAGTCTTAATTCTGTTGAAGTGAGTAGACCTGATACTGCTGAATTATTTCTGGATATTACTGAGACGCCAGCAAAGCAGATTTTGACTTATAACCAAGCAGGTCAAATTACTGGATACCGTTTGGTTGAGCAGGTGAAGTTTTCTGTCAATCAAAAAGATGGTGAAGAACTAATTCCTCAATCTAATATTTATCTGACGCGTGATATGGACTTTTCTGTAAGCACACCTAGCGCATCAGAACAGCTCGAAATACTCTTATTCACTGATATGCGTCAAGACGTAAGTGCACAGATTCTACGTCGTTTGAGCTATGTAGGGAATAAAAAACCTGTTACTCCATAACACTTGATCTCATGATCAAAATTGACGCTTTCTTAACGCATATTGCGCAAGTAGAAAAAAAGCAAAAACCCCTAGCGCACTTATATATTTTTTCTACGGATGAACCATTGCTGCTAATGCAAGCAAAAGATCGTCTTCGCAAAGTTGCCAAAGAAAACGGATTTACTGAGCGCGACACTTTAATGCAAGATGCTCAATTTGATTGGGCGAGTCTTTTTAGTAGTAATCAGAATATTTCTTTATTTGGCGATAAGAAGTTAGTTGAACTTACCATGCCCACAGGCAAGCCCGGACGAGAAGGTGCTGAAGCTTTAAAACAATTTACTAAGCAGATTGAAGAGCAGTCTCACCTAGAACCGGAGAGCATTACAAGTATTTATTTACCTCGTTTAGATGCGCAAACTCAAAAGTCTGCATGGTTTAGTGCTCTTGATGAAGCTGGTATTGCGGTTCGAATTGAAGAGCTTGATCGAAGTGCGCTACCTCATTGGATTAAAGAGCGTCTTAAACAACAAGGTCAAGAAATTGAGCGAGGTGAGGCTGGTGATCGCGCCATACAATTTATGGTGGATCAGTTTGAAGGAAACCTCATTGCCGCTTATCAAGAAATCCAAAAATTAGGTTTGTTATATCCCCAAGGAGTTTTGAGTGAAGATCAGGTTCGTGATGCAGTTCTTCACGTCGCTCGTTACGATGTGTTTCATCTAACTGAAGCTTATTTGATTGGTGATATGGCACGTATTAATCGCATGTTAGATGGTCTGAAAGGTGAGGGTGAGGCGCTTGTTTTAGTTGTCTGGACTCTTGCCGAAGAAATCCGACTTCTAAGATCACTCAAAGAAGAAGCGCTTCAAGGTGGACATGTGCCTTCTATGCTCAAGGCAAGAAGAATTTGGGGTAAAAGGGAACAATTACTTCCGTCCGTTGTTCAGCGGATGAGTTTACCGATGATAGACCGGGCGCTTGAGATGATTGCCAATTTAGACAAACAATCCAAAGGTATCATTCCTAAAGAGATGCAAATGCCCATAGATCCATGGGATGGGCTCAGACGAATTGGTGGATTGTTTAGTATTAAAAATAATTAGGAATCAGAAATTTATTTTTAAAAGGAAATATTCAATCACTTTTTCCAGCAAAATAAAATCCAACTACAGTTCCAAAAATAACAAACATAGGCGACAAAAGAAAAGAGGAAAGCTCTTTTGCATCTGCTAGCGACAAACCAAAAAATAACACTCCAATCTATAAACCAACAGAAATCAGCGCAATATAGCCAAAAATAATCGAACCATATAATGCTCTTGTTTTACGAGGGTTATATGAGTTGGTGTTGAACTTATCTGTTTTGCCTTCAACTACTTCAAACTCGGCTTGGGTATTGTCTGTTACTTGAACCTTTTCAGTTAACTCTACTTCGTGAATTGTCATTATCTTAAAACCACTTCACGCATCTTATCTGTATTTTTATTTTTTAAAATGACAGTATTTCCCTCAGAAAGTTCTTCTTCAAAAAAGTTGTCTAAAGAAATTGCACGACGAACAACATCGGAGATACTTGTATTTCGTTTTTTTGCCAAAACCCTTACTGTTTCGGCTAGCTCATCGGATAGTTCAATATTCATTCTCATTTCTATTCCTTTTATG